>DAOKZN010000200.1:0-4914 GCA_035325625.1 Mesorhizobium sp.
GGCGGCGCCAGCGTCTCCTCCATCCACAGCGCCAGGCCGACGACGACGAAACCGATGACGAGGATGACGAACACGGCCGGCCCGTCGCCGGCATCGGCGAAGGAGTAGTCGAGCCCGCAGATGCCGCAGCGCGGCGCCAGCGACAGGAAGCCCTGGAACAGCCGCCCTTCGCCGCAGCGGGGGCAGCGGCCCCTCAGGCCGGAGGAAACGGGCTCGGCCGGGGCCCAGATCGCCTTGTCGTCGTCCATGGCTTTTCCTGCCGTCCGTTATCAAAAGACGGGGCGGCCACGTTGCCGCAGCCGCCCCCCGAAAATCCGAAGCGGGTTCCTCAGTGGCCTTCGATCATGCCGCCGGCGGAGCCCCAGACATAGATGGAGGCGAACAGGAACAGCCACACCACGTCGACGAAGTGCCAGTACCAGGCGGCCGCCTCGAGGCCGAAATGCTGCTTGGGCGTGAAGTCGCCCTTGATGGCGCGGATCAGGCACACAAGAAGGAAGATGGTGCCGATGATGACGTGGAAGCCATGGAAGCCGGTGGCCATGAAGAAGGTGGCGCCGTAGATGGAATCCTTGAAGGCGAACGGCGCGTGCACGTACTCGTAAGCCTGCACGAAGGTGAAGAGTACGCCCAGCGCCACCGTCAGCGTCAGTCCGTTGACCAGGCCCTTGCGGTCGCCGTTAATCAGCGCGTGGTGCGCCCAGGTCACCGTCGTGCCCGAGAGCAGCAGGATGATGGTGTTGTAGAGCGGCAGGTGGAAGGGATCGAGCACCTCGATGCCCTTGGGCGGCCACACGCCGCCGGTGAAGGTGGCGCGCGCCACCTGCTCGGCCTCGTTGGGAAACAGGCTGGCGTCGAAGAAGGCCCAGAACCAGGCGACGAAGAACATCACCTCGGAGGCGATGAACATGATCATGCCGTAGCGCAGGTGCAGCGACACGACGCGGGTGTGGTGGCCCTCATGCGCTTCCTTGATGGTGTCCGACCACCAGGAGAACATGGTGTAGAGCACGATGGCCACGCCGATGAAGAAGAGCCAGGGCGTCGCGATGTTCACGCCGAACAGGTGGAACTCGTTGCCCTTCAGGTACTGCATCCAGCCCACGCCGCCGATGGCCATGACCAGGGCGCCGATGGAGCCCGTGAACGGCCAGGGGCTGGGATCGATGATGTGGTAGTCGTGTTGCGGTTTTGCGTGCGCGTCTGCCATGTCAGCCCCCGAGGTTCTCTCCGGTATTCGTTATTGCCTTGCTGCCCGCCTCCGGCGCCGCGGCGACCGGCTTGCTCCCCTCGCTGGGGAACATGGTGTAGGACAGCGTGATCGTCCTGATGTCCTTGAGCTCCGGCGCGTCGACGATGTCGGGGTCGACATAGAAGACGACCGGCATGTCGGCCGTCTCGCCCGGCTTCAGGGTCTGGTCGGTGAAGCAGAAGCACTCCACCTTGTTGAAATAGGCGCCCGCCAGTTCCGGCACCACGTTGAAGGAGGCGTGGCCCGAGGTGGCCGTGGCCAGCTTGTTGGTGGCCGTATAATGCGCCTGCGCCGTCTCGCCGATCTTGATCGTCATGGAACGCTGCGCCGGCCTGAAATCCCACGGAACCCCGGTGGTGTTGGCGTCGAAGCGGATGGTGATGTCGCGGTCCAGAACCCGGTCGGCATATTGCTGCGGAGCCCGGCGCGTGGTGCCGCCATAGCCGGTCACCTGGCAGAACAGCGAATAGAGCGGCACCGCCGCATAGGCCATGCCGACCATGCCGAAGAAGAAGGCCAGGCACACGCCGGCGATGACGCGGTTCGACTTCTGTCTTGTCGGATCGGGAAGATTGCGGGTCTCGCTCATCACAACCTCACATCGGCCTGCTGAGGATGGAGGGGCCGAACTTGACGATGGTCGCCACGTAGAAGATGACGACCAGCACCGCCAGCGCGATGCCGATGGCGATGGAGCGGCTGCGCCGCGCCTTCTGCTGCCTGTCCGTCAGGGTGACCGTCTCGCGCTTGTCGTCGGCCATGGTCATGCCCCGACGAGCCCGAGCGCCCGCTCGGCGACGCTGTCGGCCAGATAGGCGGCGAAGACGGCGAAGAGATAGAGCAGCGAATAGGCGAACAGGGCCTTGGCCGGCTTCATGGCGCTGTCGTCGTCGCGCATCAGAAGCACCTTCCAGGAATACCAGACGAAGCCGGCGCCCAGCAGGGCCGCGACCGCGCCATAGGCCGCGCCGGCATAGCCCAGATACCAGGGCAGCACGCCCACCGGCGCCAGCACCAGCGCATAGGCGAAGATCTGGCGGCGCGTGGAGGCGGCCCCTGCCACGTTGGGCATCATCGGCACGCCCGCGCGCTCGTAGTCGCCCGACTTGAACAGGGCGAGCGCCCAGAAGTGCGGCGGCGTCCACAGGAAGATGATGAGGAAGAGGATGACGCTTTCCAGGCTGACGGTGCCGGTGGCGGCCGCCCAGCCGATGACCGGCGGGAAGGCGCCGGCCGCGCCGCCGATGACGATGTTTTGCGGCGTCGAGCGCTTCAGCCAGATCGTATAGACGACGGCGTAGAAGAAGATGGTGAAGGCCAGCAGCGAGGCCGACAGCCAGTTGACCAGCACCCCCAGCGTCATCACCGACAGCGCCGACAGCACGAGGCCGAAGGCCAGCGCCTCGCCCGGCGTCACGCGGCCCGAAGGCACGGGGCGGTCGGCGGTGCGGGTCATGACGGCGTCGATGTCGGCGTCATACCACATGTTGAGCGCGCCGGAGGCGCCCGCGCCGATGGCGATCGCCAGTATGGCCACCACCGCCAGGAAGGGATTGATGGTGGCGGGCGCCGCCACCAGGCCGACAAAGGCGGTGAACACCACCAGCGACATCACGCGCGGCTTGAGCAGCGCGAAGAAGTCGCCCGCCGTCGCTTCCGACATGCGGAAGGGCGTCTCTTCGATGCGGGCGTTGTCCACCAGAGCCATTGCGTTCTTGCAGTCCACTTGTTCTTGCCGCCGGGGCCGCCACCGATATGCCGGCCCCGGATGTTCGATCCCCTGCTACTTGATGCGGGGAAGCTGCTCCCACTGGTGGAAGGGCGGCGGCGAGGAAAGCTGCCATTCCAGCGTGGTGGCGCCTTCGCCCCACGGGTTGGCGCCGGCGACGCGCTTCTTCTGGAAGGCGTCGAAGACGCCGTAGAGGAAGATCAGGACGGAAATAGCCGAGATGTAGGAACCGATGGAGGAGACATGGTTCCAGCCGGCGAAGCCGTCCGGATAGTCGATGTAGCGGCGCGGCATGCCGGCCAGGCCGAGGAAGTGCTGCGGGAAGAACACCAGGTTCACGCCCACGAACATCACCCAGAAATGCGTGTTGGCGATGAAGGGCGAGTACATGTAGCCGGTCATCTTCGGGAACCAGTAGTACCAGGCAGCGAAGATGGCGAAGACCGCGCCCAGCGACAGCACGTAGTGGAAGTGCGCCACGACGTAGTAGGTGTCGTGATACATGCGGTCCAGGCCGGCATTGGCGAGCTGCACGCCGGTGACGCCGCCCACGGTGAACAGGAAGATGAAACCGATCGCCCACAGCATCGGCGGACGGAAGGTGATGGAGCCGCCCCACATGGTGGCGATCCAGGAGAAGATCTTCACGCCCGTCGGCACCGCGATGACCATGGTGGCGAACACGAAGTAGCGCTGCGTGTTGAGCGACAGGCCGGTCGTGTACATGTGGTGCGCCCACACGATGAAGCCCACCGCGCCGATCGCCACCATGGCATAGGCCATGCCCAGATAGCCGAAGATCGGCTTGCGCGAGAAGGTGGAGACGATGTGGCTGACGATGCCGAAGCCCGGCAGGATCAGGATGTAGACTTCCGGGTGGCCGAAGAACCAGAACAGGTGCTGGTACAGGATCGGGTCGCCGCCGCCGTCCGGCGAGAAGAACGCCGTGCCGAAGTTGCGGTCGGTGAGCAGCATGGTGATGCCGCCCGCCAACACCGGCAGCGAAAGCAGCAGCAGGAAGGCGGTGATCAGCACCGACCAGGCGAACAGCGGCATCTTGTGCAGCGTCATGCCCGGAGCGCGCATGTTGAAGATGGTGGTGATGAAATTGATGGCGCCCAGGATGGAGGACGCGCCGGCAATGTGCACCGACAGGATCGCCAGGTCCATGGCCGGGCCGGGCTGGCCGGTGGTGGCGAAGGGCGGATACATGGTCCAGCCGCCGCCCACGCCCCATCCGCCGGCGGGGCCGGGCACGAAGAACGAGATCAACAGCAGCAGGAAGGCCGGAATGAGCAGCCAGAAGGAGATGTTGTTCATGCGCGGGAAGGCCATGTCCGGCGCGCCGATCATGATCGGCACCATCCAGTTGGCGAAGCCGCCGATGAGGGCCGGCATGACCATGAAGAAGATCATGATCAGCCCGTGCATGGTGGTGAACACATTGTACATGTGCTTGCCGGCATCCACCGACTCGTCGGCGCCGACGCCGTAGACCATCTGGGCGAGGCCGCTGAAGATCTGGATGCCCGGCTCGGCGAGCTCCCAGCGCATCATGACCGACAGGAAGCCGCCGATCAGACCCGCGATGATGGCGAAGATGAGATAGAGGGTGCCGATGTCCTTGTGGTTGGTGGAATACACCCAACGGGTCCAGCCTTGTGGCTTGTGACTGTGATCGTCATGCGCTGCAGCGTGAGCCATTATTCCGCTCCGTTCCCTATTCTTGCTGGCTGCGGCTTCAGTTGCCGACAGCGGCTACCTTGTTGGTACCGTCGACCTCGGCCATCAGCGCCTTGTTGGCGCCGGTGAGGTCGCTCCTGGCCGCGGCCAGCCAGGTGTCATACTGGTTCTCCGAGACAACCCGGATCGCGATCGGCATGAAGGCGTGGTCCTTGCCGCACAGCTCCGAGCACTGGCCGTAATAGAGGCC
>DAOKZN010000201.1:0-4892 GCA_035325625.1 Mesorhizobium sp.
CTGGTGCGATGATTGCAGATCGCGGCGCGCAGGCAGTGCCTGTCGTGTATCGTCGTGTCGGACAGCGCGGCCACGCCGCTTTCCTGCAATCGCAGCATGATCTCGACATTGAACCTGCGGACGTCCTCTTCCTCGCAGCCCGGCGGCGCGAAGCGGAAGCAGACGATGTTGGCCTCGGGCTCCGCCAGCAGTTCGAGCGGCGGATGCGACCGCACCAGTTCGGCGAGACCGGCCGCCTGGGCGACGTTCTGGTCGATGAGGCGCCCGAACTTCTCGGTCCCGTGCTCCATCAGCGCCATCCACACCTTCAGCGCACCGAAGCCGCGGCTGGTCTGGAGCCCGAATTCGTGCAGCCATTCGCCCGAGGCGATGCCGCGCGCCGCGCCCTGGAGATATTCGGGCGAGACGGCGAAGGCCGTACGATGCTTGCCGCGATCGCGAACGAGGGCGCAGCCGACCTCGAACGGGGCATGCAGCCATTTGTGCGGGTCGAGGGCCACGGAATCCGCCCGTTCGATGCCCCGCACCCGCCAGGCGTTCCGCGGCGCGATGGCAAGCAGGGCGCCGATGCATCCGTCGACATGAAACCACATGTCCTCTTCGCCGGCGAGGTCGGCGAGCGCATCCAGATCGTCGATGGCCCCCGAATTCACGGTTCCTGCCGTGCCGATGACGCAGGCTGGCCGGAAGCCGCGTTCCCGGTCCCGGGCGATCGCCTCGCGCAGCGCCGCGAGGTCCATGCGGCAGGCGGCATCGGTCGGTATGCGGCGAAGCGCCCTGTTGCCGAGGCCGAGCGTCTCCACCGCCTTGCGGTGGCAGGAATGAACCTGGTCCGAGGCGTAGAAGCGCATCGGCTTTTCCAGCGCGCCGACCCCTTCCTCGCGCAGGTCGATGCCTGCCATGGCGTTGCGGGCGACGGTGAGGCCGATGAGGTTCGCCATCGAGCCGCCGCTGACGAGCGTCCCGCTCGCCGTGGCGGGAAGGCCGACCATATCGCGCAGCCAGCCGACGACCTGCTGGTCGACCAGTGCGGCCGCGTGGCTCCCCCCGCCGAGATTGGAGCCTTGCACGGCCGCCAGGAAGTCGCCGAGCGCGCCGGTGAAATTTCCGGCGCCCATGTACCAGGACCAGAAACGCGGATGGATGTTGCCCATCGGATAGGCCAGCACGTTGTCCTTGACCAGCCCGTAGACCGCCTCGACCGGGGTCGGCCCGCGGGGAAGCGGCGTGCGGAACAGGGCTTCGACCGCGTCCGGCATGGGCTGCCAGACAGGGCGCTCGCGCACCCGGCTGACATGGTCCACGGCGTCGTCGACGATCCGGTGCGCGAGGGCGGCGGCGCCGGCCCAGTCGGCCGGGTCCAGCGTCTCTGCCGCCTCACGGCCGGGGTTCGCGTCAGCTCGGGTCGCGCGCATCTTGATCTCCACCTATTCGGCGGCGAGCTGGAAGCCCGGCGTCGAGCGCGACAGCGCGAGTTCCTCCTCGTCCATGTCGGCGGGGATCGTCTCGAAGAGCGGCGTCGAAAGATAGCGCTCGCCTGTATCGGGCAGCATGCACAGCACGACGGAGCCGGCGGGTGCGCCTTCCGCGATCTGCCGCGCCACGCCGAAGGTGGCCCCGCCGGAGATTCCGGTGAAGATGCCTTCCTTCTGCGCGAGCGCTTTCGCCCATTCGATGGCCTTGGGGCCGGCGATCGGCACCACCTGGTCGCAATAGTGGCGGTCGATCGCTTCCTGCAGGACATCGGGGATGAAATCCGGCGTCCAGCCCTGGATCGGGTGCGGCTCGAAGGCGGGGTGGCTGGCCGCAGGCGCGCCGCCGGGGCCGCGCGGCTGGGCAAGACCGCTGCCGACCAGCCGGGCATTGGCCGGTTCGCTGAGCACGATCCGGGTTTCCGGCCGCTCGCGGCGCAGCACGCGCGACACGCCGACAACCGTGCCGCCGGTGCCGTAGCCGGTCACGAAATAGTCGAGCCGGGAACCGGCGAAGTCGTTGACGATCTCCCTGCCGGTGGTGGCCTCGTGGATGGCCGCATTGGCCGTGTTCTCGAACTGGCGCGCGAGGAACCAGCCGTTCTTCTCGGCCAGCTCGACCGCCTTCAGGTACATGCCGAAGCCTTTCTGCGCGCGCGGCGTGAGCACCACCTTCGCCCCCAGCATGCGCATCAGCCGCCGCCGCTCGACGGAGAAGCTGTCGGCCATGGTGACGACCAGCGGATAGCCTTTCTGGGCGCAGACCATGGCAAGTCCTATGCCGGTGTTGCCGCTGGTCGCCTCCACCACCGTCTGGCCGGGCTTGAGCGCGCCGCTGCGCTCGGCCTCCTCGATGATGGCGATGGCAAGCCTGTCCTTGACCGACGAGGCCGGGTTGAAGAATTCGGCCTTGACGTAGATCGTGGCGTGACCGACGCCGAGATTGTTGATGCGGATCGCCGGCGTGTCGCCGATCGTGTCGAGCACGTTGTCGAACAGCCGGCCGCGGCCCTGCGTCGTCCTGTGCGTTCCACTCGAAAGCATGTCATTTCTCCATGTCCATATTTCTCGGCGCGTTGCCGCGCCGGAAGCTTCCATTTTGCGGATGCCGGATAGGTGCTAGAATATCGACAGGGGTATCTGGCGTGGGAGCGGGCGTTGGAGCGCGCATGGAATCGAGCGGTCCGGAAGCAGATTCTTCATCGTTGGAAGTTGAACTGCGCCTTCTCGGGCCGGTGAGGCTGTCGCGCGCCGGCGTGCAGGTGCAGCTTCCGCCGTCCCGCAAGGTCCGGGCGCTGATGGCCTATCTGGCGGTGGCGCCGCATCCCGTATCGCGCGAAAGGCTGTGCGATCTCTTCTGGGAGACGCCCTTCGATCCCCGCGGCGAGCTGCGCTGGTGCCTGAGCAAGCTGCGCGCCCTTCTCGACGGCCCCGGCAGGGCGCGCGTGGTGGCCGCGGACGAGCGCGTTTGGCTCGATCTGGACGGCTGCGACGTGGATGTCCTGCGCCTGCTCCGGGCCGGGGCGGCCGGTCTGGCCGGGCTCTCCGACGACGAATTGTCGGCGCTGGCAACCCTGACGGTCGGCGATTTCCTCGAAGGCGTCGAGACGGGAGCAAGCGCGGACTTCGAGCACTGGCTCGCGGCCCGGCGCAACGAGTTCCGCTCGCTTCGTGTCGATGTGGTGGCGGAGATGGGGCGGCGTGCTCCGGTCGGGGCGCCCGAAGGGCTCGCGGCCGCACTCGGCTGGCTGGAGCTCGCGCCGCTAGACGGCCGGGCGCATGCCCGTTTCCTCGCCGAACTGTTCCACCGCCGCATGGTGGATGACTGCGTCCGCCATATCGAGGCCGCAGAGAAGGCGTTTGCCGCCGAGGAGGTGGATTTCGCGCCCGTCCGCGAGGCCTGGAACAGGCTCAGGAGTACGTCCGCAACGGCCGTTCCGGCCGTGGAGCCCCGGCGCGAGGAGCATCAGCCCGCCGCGACCCGCCGCGCCTCCATCGCGATCATGCCGTTCACGGAGCTGCGTGCGGGGGCCGCCGCCTGCAGCGACCTCGGCAACGCGCTCACGCATGACATCATCAGCCGGCTGGCGCGGCTGCGCAGCATGTTCGTCATCGCGCGCGGTTCGGTCTTCGCGGTCGCGGAAGAAGGCCTCACCCTGCAGCAGATCGGCGAGCGGCTGGGCGTGGACTATGTGGCGACGGGATATATCGAGCGGCACAGGGATGCCGTCTTCGTCGGCGTGGAGGTGGCCGAGGCGGAAACCGCGCATATCGTGTGGACCGAACGGTTCGAGGCCCGCTCGTCGGGGCATATCGCCGTGCTCGACGACATCGGCGACGGCATCGTTTCGTCCATCGCCGCCGAGATAGAGAATGCCGAGCGTAACCGCGCGATCCTGAAGCATCCGGCCTCGCTCAATGCCTGGGAAGCCTATCATCGCGGCCTGTGGCACATGTATCGCTTCACGTCCGGGGAGAACGCCCGCGCCGCGGAGTTCTTCCGTCTGTCCGTGCGGCTCGATCCGACCTTCTCGCGGGCCCATGCGGGCGTGTCGTTCACCCATTGGCAGAACGCGTTCCAGCGCTGGGGCGACCGCGACGCCGAGATCCGGCAGGCGCTGGAGGCCGCCGGCCGGAGCCTGCTGGCCGACGACCAGAACCCGACGGCGCACTGGTCCATGGGCCGCGCGCTGTGGCTCGGCGGCAATGTCGGCGAGGCGACGCGGGAACTGGAACTGTCCGTGCAGCTCAGCCCGAACTTCGCGCTCGGGCACTATGCGCTGGCCTTCGTCCATTCGCAGGCGGGCGACCCGGCCGTGGCGGTGGCCTCATCCGATCATTCCAGGCTGCTCAGCCCGTGCGACCCGCTGCTGTTCGGCATGCTCGGCGCGCGCGCGATGGCGCTGGTGCGGCTCGGCGCCTTCGACGAGGCGGCCGAATGGGGCGTCAAGGCGGCGGCACGCCCCAACGCGCACGTCCACATTCTGGCGATCGCGGCGCATTGCCTTGCGCTTGCGGGGCGCGTCGAGGAGGCCCGCAGCTATGCCGCGCGGATCCGGGCCCGGAATCCCGGCTACGGCATCGACGATTTCCTCCATACGTTCCGGTTCGAGGCGGAGATCCTGTCGCGCTATCGGCAGGCGGCCGCGCAGATCGGGCTGAACGCATAGCCCCAGGCCGGCCGCCTATGCGCGACCTCGCCGCCCGGAGCCTCGTCTGACGGGGGAGGAGCCTTGCTGAGCGGATAGCGCCTCATCGCACGGGATTGAGTTGCGGAGAGCCACTTGTAGCGCTTCTGTAGCGGTGGCGACCGCAAGCCTTTGAAATCAATCGGTTCTTTGAACCCAATATGGAATTGGGAAAGAATGGTGCGGTCGAGAAGACTCGAACTTCCACGGGTTGCCCCACAGCGACCTCAAC
>DAOKZN010000202.1:0-4888 GCA_035325625.1 Mesorhizobium sp.
GGGCGATCGTCACCGACATCGTCTATGTGCCGCTGGAAACGCCGCTGCTGGCGGCGGCCCGCGCTTGCGGGCTGAAGACGGTGGACGGGCTGGGCATGCTGCTGCATCAGGCGGTTCCGGGCTTCGAGCGCTGGTTCGGCGTGCGTCCACAGGTCACGCCGGAACTGCGCGCCCTCGTCGTGGCCGATCTGGGCGGCCGCGCGTGATCGTCCTCGGCCTCACCGGCTCGATCGGCATGGGCAAGTCGACCGCCGCGCGCATGTTCGCCGAAGCGGGCGTGCCTGTGCACGATTCCGACGAGGCGGTGCATCGGCTCTATGCCGGTGCGGCCGCCCCGCTCGTTGAAGCCGCCTTTCCGGGAACGACGGTCGACGGCGTGGTCGACCGGGCAAGGCTCGGGCCGCGCGTGCTCGGCGATCCGGCGGCGCTGAAGAAGCTGGAGGCGATCGTCCATCCGCTGGTGCGTGCCGATGCCGACGCCTTCCTGGCGCGTCATCGCGCGGCAGGCGCGCCGCTCGCCGTTCTCGACATCCCGCTTCTGTTCGAGACCGGCGGCCGCGAGCGCGTCGACAGGGTCGTGGTCGTCAGCGCCCCGGCCGATATCCAGCGCGAGCGCGTCCTCGCCCGGCCGGGCATGACTGCGGAAAAATTCGAGCAGATCCTGGCCCGGCAGGTGCCGGATGCCGAAAAACGGCGTCTGGCCGATTTCGTCATCGACACCGGCCACAGCTTCGAGCAGACGCGGGCGGCGATCGCCGCGGTCGTCGCCGAGCTTCTGAAAAATCCTCCGCCCGGGGACAAGGCCGCCGATCCGTTCCCCTGATCTTGCGCCGGCCGTCGCCCGGCGACATGCTGGGACGAACGGAGCGAATCGATGCGCGAGATCATTTTCGACACGGAAACCACCGGCCTCGATGCGCGTGAGGACCGCATCATCGAGCTGGGCTGCATCGAGATGGTCAACCGCTTCCCGACGGGCCGCACCTTCCATCACTACATCGATCCGCAGGGTCGCGCGATCAATCCCGAGGCGCAGGCGGTGCACGGCATCAGCGCCGCCGATCTGGTCGGCAAGCCGGTCTTCGACGATCTTGCCGAGGAATTCCTGGCCTTCATCGACGGCGCCAGGCTGGTCGCCCACAATGCCGGCTTCGACATCGGCTTCATCAATGCCGAGTTCGCCCGGCTAGGCCATCCGGCCGTCGGGCCGGAGCGGGTGGTGGACACGCTGGCGCTGGCGCGGCGCAAGCACCCGATGGGGCCGAATTCGCTGGATGCGCTGTGCCGGCGCTACGGCATCGACAACAGCCACCGCACCAAGCACGGGGCGCTGCTCGACTCCGAGCTTCTGGCCGAGGTCTATATAGAGCTGATCGGCGGCAAGCAGGCCGCGCTGATCCTGGACAGCATCGCGCTGCCGGCCGCCGGCAGCGCCGCGGCTGAGACGGTGCACATCGCCCTGTCCGCGCGGCCCTCGCCCCTGCCGTCCCGGCTGACCGATGCGGAGCGGGCCGCGCATGCGCGGCTGGTGGAATCGCTGGGCGAAAAGGCGCTGTGGGCGCAGATCGCCACGGATTGAATAAAAAAACCCGGCCGCCTGGCCGGGTTTTTGTTCCTGAGATATTTTCGACGGGAGCGTTCAGCTCACCTTGGTCTTGGCCTGGTCCTCGGCGATCTTCTGCTGGAACATCTGCGCGAAGTCGATCGGGTCGAGCATCAGCGGCGGGAAGCCGCCATTGCGCGTCGCGTCGGCGATGATCTGGCGCGCGAAGGGGAACAGCAGCCGCGGGCATTCGATGAACAGGATCGGCAGCATGTGCTCCTGCGGGAAGCCGGAGACGTTGAACACGCCGCCATAGACCAGCTCGACATTGAACAGCACGTCCTTGTCGAAGGAAGCCTTGGCGTTCAGCGTCAGGTTGACGTCGAACTGGCTCTCGGAAAGCGGGTTGGCGTTGACGTTGACATTGATGGCGATGCCCGGCGCCTTGTCGCGGCCGCGCAGCGAGTTCGGCGCGCCCGGGCTCTCGAAGGACAGGTCCTTCACATATTGCGCCAGCACGTTCAGCGTCGGCTGCGCGCCGTTGCCGTTGGTTGCGCCGCCGGGCGCCTCGTTGTTCTCGGCCATCAGCCCTGTTCCCTGGTGCGGGCCGTGGCGGCCCGGATTGAAATCCGGCCGTTGGCTATCACGCCCGGCCGGCCAAGACAAGGTTTTGCGCCGCCTCAGTCGCGGTCGCCCAGACGCCGCCATGGCGATTCGGGATTGGACCGGCCCGGCTGGTCCTGGCGCGCATAGTCGGCGTCGTCGAGGTCGATGGTCGTGGCGCGTTCTCGCCGCGAAAAGCCGCCGCTTCCGAAATCCGTCATGACGGTCACCCGGCTTTTCACCAGCCGCCAGGCCAGATCCCGCACCGGCGGCAGCAGGAGAAGAAAGGCGGCGATATCGGTGATGAAGCCCGGCACGATCAGCAGAAGCGCCGCGATCACCATCATGGCGCCATGCGCGAGCTGGCGGCTGGGGTCGCGCCCGGCGTCGATTTCCCGGCGCACCTTCTGCATGACGCCGAAGCCCTGATGCCGCAGCAGCAAGGCGCCGCCGATGCTGGCGGCCAGCACCAGTCCCACCGTCGCCAGCGCACCGATCTGGCGGCCGACCACGACGAAGCCGGCGATTTCCGCGAGCGGAAGCGCGAAAAGCAGGAGAGGCAGGATCGAGAAGCGCAAGTTCGGCCGTTCCTTCTTGGCCCGTGATTTAATGGGTGACGGGCATGTTCATGTCAGATAGGCATGCCCGCCTTTGATTTGAATGATTGCGCCGCGCGTTCTATATGCTTTGATGATCGGGCGCCATGCGCGGCATGGTCGATGGCCGAACAGGAACCTAATGGCGCAGGATATGGCATTTTTCGACTTGGGCACGATTTTCTTCCTGGTCGCGGCGGTCGTGATCTTCTACCAGTTGCGCAATGTGCTCGGCCGGCGCACCGGCAACGAGCGCCCGCCCTTCGACCCCTATACGGCGGGCCGCAGCCGCGACAAGGAAGCGCCGCAGGCGCCGGAAAACGTCGTCGCCCTGCCGCGCAAGCGTGGGCCGGGCGAGCCCACGGCCGAGACCTATGCGGCGATCGACGCCTTCGCCAAGCCCGACACCGACCTGAACAGGGGCCTGCGCGCCATCAAGGACAACGATCCCGCCTTCGACCCCAAGGGCTTCGTCGACGGTGCCAAGATGGCCTACGAGATGATCGTGATGGCCTATGCCGACGGCGACCGCAAGGCGCTGAAGAATCTCCTGTCGCGCGAGGTCTATGACGGCTTCGTCGCCGCGATCGCCGAGCGCGAGGCGAAGTCGGAGAAGATCCAGTCTTCCTTCGTCGGCATCGACAAGGCCGACATCATCTCGGCCGAGATGAAGGGATCGGAGGCGCATGTCACTCTGCGCGTCGTCAGCGAACTGATCTCGGCCACCCGCGACAAGGCCGGCACGGTCATCGACGGCGATCCCGAGACCGTCGCCGAGGTCAAGGACGTGTGGACCTTCGCCCGCGACACCCGCTCGCGCGATCCGAACTGGAAGCTGGTCGCCACAGAAGCCGAAGACTGAGCACATCCGGCGAAAGGATCAATCGGGTGCCGGTCGTGCCGCTTTCGCCCCTCTTCCGGCAAGCCGCCTTCGCCGACCTGCCCGGCTGGGCCGACGACGATCATCTGGCCGCCTTCGCCGCCTTCCGCCGCTCGGCCTTCCATGTGCCGGTGAAGCCATACCGTACCGGTGCCCTCGGCGTCGATTTTTGCGCGTTTTCCGAAGCCTATGCGGCGGCGCGCACCGTTTCGCCAGCGAATCGGCATGAGGCGCGTGCCTTTTTCGAGACCTTTTTCGTCCCCGCGCGCATCGCCGGGGAAGATGGAACGCCCGGCCTCGTCACCGGCTTCTACGAGCCGGAGGCCGAGGCCTCCCCGGTGCGGACGGAAAAATTCCGGGTCCCGCTGCTTTCCCGCCCGTCCGACCTGATCGACATCGACGATGTCAATCGCCCTGCGGGCATGGACCCTTATCTCGCCTTCGGCCGTGCTGCGCCGCAGGGTCCGGTCGAGTATTTCGACCGTGGCGAGATCGAGCGCGGCGCACTGGCGGGGCAGGGGCTGGAAATCGCCTGGCTGGCCGACAGGGTCGATGCCTTCTTCATCCATGTGCAGGGCGCGGCGCGCCTGCGCATGCCCGGCGGAACGTCGCGGCGCGTCACTTATGCCGCCAAGTCCGGCCAGCGCTTTTCCGGACCGGGCCGGGCGCTGGCGGAGCTCGGCGAAATTCCGCTCGAAAAGGTGACCATGCAGTCGATCCGCGCCTGGCTCGCGGCCCATCCGGAGCGGGTGGACGAGATCCTGTGGCGCAATCGCTCCTATATCTTCTTTCGCGATGCGCCGGTGGACGATCCGCAACTCGGGCCGATCGCCGCCGCCAAGGTGCCGCTGACGCCCGGCCGGTCGGTGGCGGTGGACCGGCTGCTGCACACTTTCGGCACGCCCTTTTATATCGTGGCGCCGGCGCTTTCCGCCTTCGGCGGCGAGGGTGGCTTCCGGCGGCTGATGATCGCGCAGGACACGGGCTCGGCCATCACCGGGCCGGCGCGAGGCGATCTCTTTGCCGGCTCGGGCGACGCAGCCGGCGAGATCGCCGGCGTGGTACGCCATTCCGCGGATTTCTTCGCCCTGCTGCCGCGAACGCTCGTTTCGGGATCGAATCGGTGATCCGGGGAGGAGGAAAAGGGCTCAGCGACGAGGATCGCGTCCTGTGGAACCTCGTCGCCCGCACGGCCATGCCGCTGAAGGGCAAGCCGGCGGTCGAGGCGCCGCAGGCCGTGCCGGAGCTGAAGGCGCCGGCGCCGGA
>DAOKZN010000203.1:0-4845 GCA_035325625.1 Mesorhizobium sp.
GGAGATCGAGAGCTTGCCAAGAGCCGTATTAGCCTTCGTGCGATATGTCGATGCCCTGAACCATCGGGTCGGCCGCTTCGCCATGTATCTCCTGTTCGTGATGGGCGCGCTGCTGCTCTACTCGACGCTGTCGCGGCTTCTTTTCGGCATCCCCGTCAACTGGGTGCTTGAGATGACGCAGTTCCTGCTTTCCGCCTATTATCTGCTCGGCGGCGCCTATACGCTGCAGATCGACCAGCATGTGCGCATGGACCTGTTCTACGGGCGGCTGACCCCGCGCAGCAAGGCGATCACCGACGCGATCACCATCCTGTTCGTGCTGTTCTATCTGGCGGTCCTGTTCGGGGGCGGCGTTTCCAGCACGAACTATGCGATCGTCTACGGCCAGAAGAACTATTCGTCCTGGGCGCCGCCGCTCTGGCCGATAAAGGTGGTGATGACCACGGCCATCTTCCTGATGTTGCTCCAGTGCATCTCCAGCCTGATCAAAGACATCGCAGCCATCCGCGGGAAGCCGATCGCATGAGCTCGGAATTCATCACCCTCTTCATGTTCGGCACCATGATGGTGCTGCTGTTCACCGGGCAGCGCGTGTTCGGCGTCATCGGCTTCGTCGGCACCGCTGCCGCGCTGTGGCTGTGGGGGCAGGGCTCGTTCGAGATGCCCTTCAATGCCTCCTTCCAGGTGCTCAACTGGTATCCGCTCATCACCGTGCCCTTCTTCATCTTCATGGGCTACATGCTGTCGGAATCCGGCGTCGCCACCGACCTCTACCGGCTGTTCCATGTCTGGTTCGGACCGGTGCGGGGCGGGCTGGCGCTGGGCACCATCGGGCTGATGGTGCTGATCGCTGCCCTCAACGGCCTGTCGGTGGCCGGCATGGCGATCGGCGCCACCATCGCGCTGCCGCAACTGCTCAAGCACGGCTACGACAAGGTGATGGTGACGGGCGTCATCCAGGCGGGCTCCTCGCTCGGCATCCTCATTCCGCCGAGCGTGGTGCTGGTGCTCTATGCGATGATCGCGCGCCAGCCGGTGCTCAGCCTGTGGCTGGCCGGCGTGTTCCCCGGCCTGCTGATGGCGCTGATCTTCGGCATCTACATCTATGTGCGCAGCCTGATCCAGCCCGAGATCGCCCCGGCCATGCCGGCCGAGGAAAGGGCGCAGATCACCTGGGCCGAGCGCATCTCGCTGCTGAAGAAGGGCATCCTGCCGCTGGCCATCTTCCTGGTCATGATGGGCCTGTTCATGACCGGCACCACCAGCCTGGTGGAAAGCTCGGCGGTCGGCGCCGTGCTGTCGATGCTGGCCGCATGGTATTCGGGCAACTTCACCCGCAAGGTGTTCGAGGATTCCACCCGCAACACGCTCGCCATCTCGTGCATGTTCATGTGGATCATCCTGGCGGCGCTGTGCTTCAGCTCGGTCTATGACGGGTTGGGCGCGGTCAAGGCGGTCAAGACGCTGCTGGTCGACACTTGGGAGTTCAGCCCCTGGACCGTGCTGATCCTGATGCTGTTCTCCTTCATCGTCATGGGCACGTTCCTGGACGACACCGCCATGCTGGTGATCGTGGCGCCGCTCTATATCCCGCTGGTCAAGAGCCTCGGCTTCGACCCGATCTGGTTCGGCGTGCTCTACACCATCACCTGCCAGATCGCCTACATCACCCCGCCGTTCGGCTACAACCTGTTCCTGATGCGCGCCATGGCGCCGCCGGAGATCACGCTGATCGACATCTACCGTTCGATCGTGCCGTTCTTCTTCCTGATGGTGCTCACGCTCGTCATCATCATGATCTACCCGCAGATCGCGCTGTGGCTGCCGCAGGTGTATGCGGGACGATAGCAGCAACGAGGCAGGCACGAGCAACAAGGAGGCAAGCCGCGACGACAGACGGGAAAGGCCAAAGGCCGGCCATGCGCCAGGCATCGCCGACCGGCGGCCAGGGGAACGCCAGAGTTCAAACGACGATGGGAGACTGAAATGAAAGACCGCAGTACGATAAACAAGCGCGACTTCCTGCGCAAATCCATCCTGACGGGCGCCGGCGCCGTCGGCGCCACCACGCTCGCGGCGCCCTACGTGAAGGCGCAGGCGCCCATCAAGTGGCGGCTGCAGACCTATGCCGGCCCGGCGCTGGCCGAGCATGTGTGCAAGCCCGGCATCGACGCCTTCAACAAGGCCGCCAATGGCGAGATGGAAATCGAGATGTACACGGCCGACCAGCTCGTGCCGCAGGGCGAGCTGTTCCGCGCAGTGCAGGCCGGCACGCTCGACGCCGCCCAGAGCGACGACGACTCGGCCGCCGCGCCGGTGGACGTCGCCGTGTTCGGCGCCTACTTCCCGTTCGCCTCGCGCTACAGCCTGGACGTGCCGGCGCTGTGGCACTGGTACGGGCTGAAGGACATCTGGGAGGAGGCCTATGGCGAGGTCAAGGGCGTGACCTGGCTGTCCTCCGGCTCGTGGGACCCGTGCAACTTCGCCACCACCAAGCCGATCCGTTCGGTCGCCGACCTGCAGGGCCTGCGCGTCTACATGTTCCCGACCGGCGGCCGTTTCATGCAGAAGTTCGGCGTGGTGCCGGTCTCGCTGCCCTACGAGGACGTGCAGGTGGCGATCCAGACCGGCGAGCTGGACGGCATCTGCTGGTGCGGCATCACCGAATGCTACACCGTCGGCTGGGCGGACGTGACCAAGTACTACCTGACCAACAACATCTCCGGCGCCTGGGCGGGCTCCTACTTCGTCAACAGCGACAAGTGGAACGAGGTGCCCGAGCACCTGAAGGAGCTGTTCAGGATGTCGATGGACACCTCGCACTACTACCGCCAGCACTGGTACTGGTGGGGCGAGGCGCACTATCGTAACACCGGCGGCAAGTACGAGCTGACGACCATCCCCGAAACCGAGTGGAAGTCGGTGGAGGACGAGGCGGAGAAGTTCTGGGACGAGATCGCCGCCACCAGCCCGCGCTGCGCCAAGGTGGTTCAGATCCTGAAGGACTACCGCCAGGCGATGCAGAAGGCGGGCCCGCCCTACCGCTACGCCTGACCGGAAGCGCCGTCAGGCTGCGAAACGGCCCGGCCGCCTGCGGCCGGGCTCACCTGTCGAAACACGGAAGCAGCCGCATTCGCGGCGGAGAAAAGAATGGCCGGAAAACTTTCGTTCGATCAGTTGAAGAAGGCGGTCGCAGAAGGCGGGATCGACACCGTGCTGGCCTGTGCCGTCGACATGCAGGGCCGGCTCATCGGCAAGCGTTTCCTGGCGCAGTTCTTCGTCGAATCGGCGCATGACGAGACGCATGGCTGCAACTATCTGCTGGCCGACGACATCGACATGGAGCCGGTGCCCGGCTACAGGGCGGCGAGCTGGTCCAAGGGCTATGGCGACTTCGTCATGAAGCCCGACCTTTCCACCATCCGTCCGGTGCCGTGGCTGGAGAAGACGGCGCTGGTGCTGTGCGACGTGCTCGACCACCGCACCCACGAGGATCTGCCGCATTCGCCGCGCGGCATACTGAGGCGCCAGATCAGGCGGCTGCAGGAGCGTGGCTATCTCGCCTATTTCGCCTCCGAGCTGGAATTCTACCTGTTCTCGGAGACCTATGATTCGGCGCGCAGGAAGCGCTGGCACGAGCTGGAGACCGCCTCGCCCTATATCGGCGACTATCTCATCGGCATCACCACCAAGGAAGAAGGCTACATGCGCCGCCTGCGCAACGACATGCATGCGGCCGGCATCCCGATCGAGAACTCCAAGGGCGAGTGGGGCCCGGGGCAGGAGGAGATCAACGTGCGCTATGCCGAGGCGCTGGAGATGGCCGACCGCCACGTCTTCCTCAAGAACGGGGCCAAGGAGATCGCCGACATCGAGGGCAAGGCCGTCAGCTTCATGGCCAAGTACAATTACGGCCTGGCCGGCAGCTCCAGCCACGTCCACAACTCGCTGTGGAGCGCCGACGGCAAGACGCCGCTGTTCTTCGACCGGGAGGCGCCGTGGACGCTTTCCGAGCTCGGCCGGCAATGGTCGGCGGGGCAGCTCAAATACGCCAAGGACTACACCTATTTCCTCGCCCCTTACGTCAATTCCTACAAGCGCTTCCAGTCGGGCACCTTCGCGCCCACCAAGATCATGTGGAGCGAGGACAACCGCACCGCCGGCTTCCGCCTGTGCGGGGAGGGCACCAAGGGCATCCGCATGGAATGCCGCATCGGCGGTGCGGACCTGAACCCCTATCTGGCTTTCGCGGCGCTGATCGCTGCCGGCCTTGCCGGCATCGACGAGAAGCTGGAGCTGCAGCAGCCCTTTGCCGGCGACGCCTACCAGGCGGCGGAGCTGCCCGAGATCCCCAAGACGCTGCGCGACGCGACGGTGACGCTGGCCGAATCGAGGATGCTGAAGGAAGCCCTCGGCGAGGAGGCGGTGGAGCACTACCTGCACACCGCGCGCTGGGAGCAGATGGAATACGACCGCCGCATCACCGACTGGGAATTGCACCGGGGCTTCGAGAGATACTAGCCGCCTCGACGTGCCCGGTCCCTCCGGCCGGCAGGACCGGGGAATGCATCTATTGGAAGGAACGACAGACATGACCGAGACGGTCAAACTCAAATCCCCCATCGACGGCTCGATCTATGCCGAGCGTGCGGTTGCCGACGACAAGGCGGTCAGCGCCGCCGTCGAGCGGGCGCGCGCGGCGCAGGCCGACTGGGCGAGGACCTCGATCGCCGAGCGCGGCAGGTACGTGCTGGCCATGCTGGAGAATCTCGTCGCCATGAGCGACGAGATCGTGCCCGAGATCGCCTGGCAGATGGGGCGGCCGGTGCGCTACGGCGGCGAGTT
>DAOKZN010000204.1:0-4765 GCA_035325625.1 Mesorhizobium sp.
GTCGGCCACCAGTCCTATCCGCACAAGATCCTCACCGGCCGCCGCGACCGCATCCGCACGCTGCGGCAGGAGGGCGGGCTTTCCGGCTTCACCCGGCGGGCCGAGAGCGAATACGATCCGTTCGGGGCGGCGCACTCCTCCACCTCCATCTCGGCCGGGCTCGGCATGGCCGCGGCGCGCGACCTTTCCGGCGGCCGCAACAACGTCATCGCCGTCATCGGCGACGGCGCCCTTTCGGCCGGCATGGCCTATGAGGCGCTGAACAACGCCGGCTCGCTCGGCGCGCGCCTCATCGTCATCCTCAACGACAACGACATGTCGATCGCGCCGCCGACCGGGGCCATGAGCGCCTATCTGGCGCGGCTGGCTTCCGGCCGCACCTATCTCGGCCTGCGCGACATCGGCAAGAAACTGACCTCCACGCTCGGCCGCCGCGCCGACCGCGCCATCACCCGGGCGGTGGAGCACGCGCGCGGCTACGTCACCGGCGGCACGCTGTTCGAGGAAATGGGCTTCTTCCATGTCGGCCCAATCGACGGGCACAATCTGGAGCACCTCGTGCCGGTGCTGAAGAACGTGCGCGACAACGGCCGCGGCCCGGTGCTGATCCATGTGGTGACGCAGAAGGGCAAGGGCTACGCCCCGGCCGAGGCCGCCGCCGACAAGTATCACGGCGTCAACAAGTTCGACGTCATCACCGGCGCGCAGGCCAAGGCGCCCGCCAATGCGCCGAGCTACACCACCGTCTTCGCCGAAAGCCTGATCCGCGAGGCGCAGGAGGACGACAGGATCGTCGCCGTCACCGCCGCCATGCCGTCCGGCACCGGGCTCGACCTGTTCGGCAAGGCTTTCCCAACCCGCACCTTCGATGTCGGCATCGCCGAGCAGCATGCCGTCACCTTCGCGGCGGGCCTGGCCACGGAAGGCTACAGGCCCTTCGCCGCCATCTATTCCACCTTCCTCCAGCGCGCCTACGACCAGGTGGTGCACGACGTGGCGATCCAGAAGCTGCCGGTGCGCTTTCCCATCGACCGCGCCGGCTTCGTCGGCGCCGACGGGGCCACCCATTGCGGCGCCTTCGACGTCGGCTATCTCGCCTCCCTGCCGGGCTTCGTGGTGATGGCCGCCAGCGACGAGGCTGAACTGCGCCACATGGTGCGCACGGCCGCCGAATATGACGAAGGCCCGATCTCCTTCCGCTATCCGCGCGGCAACGGGGTGGGCGTCGACCTGCCCGAGCGCGGTTCGTTGCTGGAGATCGGCAAGGGCCGCATCGTGCGCGAAGGCGCGCGCATCGCGCTGCTTTCCTTCGGCACGCGGCTGCAGGATTGCCTGCTGGCCGCCGAGGAACTGGGCGCGGCGGGCCTGTCCACCACGGTGGCCGATGCGCGCTTCGCCAAGCCGCTGGACCACGATCTGGTGCGCCGGCTGGCGCGCGAGCACGAGGTGCTGGTGACGGTGGAGGAGGGCGCGGTCGGCGGCTTCGCTTCGCAGGTGCTGCATTTCCTCGCCCATGAAGGGCTGCTGGAAAACGGGCTGAAGGTGCGGCCGCTGGCGCTGCCGGACGAATTCACCGACCACGCCAAGCCTGAGAAGATGTATGCCGATGCCGGGCTCGACTCGGCCGGCATCGTGCGCACGGTCTTTGCCGCGCTGGGGCGCGAGGCGCAGGCTCAGCGCGCCTGATTCACAGCTTCAACGATTTGATTCGTGATGTGAGCGGCCGGAATCACTTTCTCGGCCGCGTTTCCTAACCTGCTGTTTACGCTGGTATTTGGCTTTTCGCTTACCGTCTTTCTTGGCCGTTTCTCAAGGAGACCCCTGCTAACAGGGCAGCCGGGGAGACGGGCAGATGAAGACCTTTCTGTGGGCTACGGTTCTTTTGGCAGCGGCGGCGGGCGGTGGCCTGCTGCCGGCCGATGCGGCAGAGCCCCGCTACGACCGCACGCTGGAAAAGGCGGCGGCGACCATCGCGGCAGGCAAGATGGGCGAGCTGCGCGGCGGCTTTGCCTTCGCCCAAAGGGTGCTTCTGGTTCCGCCTGTCTTGCGCGCGCCCATGGCGGCGGAAGCGACCGGCCGCCGGCCTGCGGATGCGCAGGATGACGGCCTTGTGCCCGCGGTCGAGCGGCCCCGCTCCCACAGCATCTACTGAAGCTTTCATCCCGACTGTTGCGTTGCGCGCCGGCTTTCGCCAATGAAGGCCGATGAAGCCCGACCAGCCAGCCACCAGCGCCCGCCAGCGGCTCGACGACCTGCTCGTCGCGCGCGGCCTGTTCGCCAGCCGCTCGCGCGCCGCCGACGCGGTCCGGCGCGGCACGGTCGGCGTGGACGGCGTGGTCGTTTCCAAGCCCGGGCAATCGGTGCCGGCGGACGCAGCCATTGCCGTCGACGACCCGGCGCGCGGCTATGTCTCCCGGGCGGCGCTGAAGCTGGCCGCCGGGCTGGATCGCTTCGGCTTCGACGTCAAGGGTTGCGAGGTGCTGGATGTCGGCGCCTCCACCGGCGGCTTCACGCAATTGCTGCTGGAGCGCGGTGCCGCGCATGTCACCGCGCTCGATGTCGGCCACGGGCAGTTGCACGCGAGCCTCGCCGCCGACCCGCGCGTGACGTCCATCGAGGGGTTGAACGCGCGCGATGTCACCGCCGCCGACCTCGGCGGCCGAGTGCCCGATCTCGTCGTCTGCGACGTGTCCTTCATCTCGCTGAAGCTGGCGCTGCCGCCCGCGCTCGGCCTGGCGGCGCCGGGGGCAAGGGCCGTGCTGCTGGTCAAGCCGCAGTTCGAGGCGGGGCGCGAGGCGATCGGCAAGGGCGGGCTGCTGCGCGACCCGGCCGAGGCCGAAAGGGTGGCGCAGGACCTGCGCGGCTGGCTGGACGGCCTGCCGGGCTGGCGCGCGCTGGGGCTGTGTCCGTCGCCCATCGAAGGCGGCGACGGCAACCGTGAATTCCTGCTGGGCGGGGTCAAGGACAGATGAGCACGCGCTTCACGATCCAAAGGCTGGGCGCGCAGGGCGACGGCATCGCCGCCATCGAAGGCAGAGAGGTGTTCATACCCTTCACCCTGCCGGGCGAGACCGTCACCGCCGCCCGGCAGAAGGACCGCGCCGCGCTGATTGCCGTGCTGGAGCCTTCGCCGCTGCGCGTGGAGCCGGCCTGCCGCCACTTCACGGAATGCGGCGGCTGCGCGCTCCAGCATATGGAGGAGGGCGCCTATCGGGCGTGGAAGCGCGAACGCGTCGTCCAGGCGCTGAAGGCGAAGGGCATCGCCTGCGAGGTCGGCGACCTTGTTGCCTGCCAGCCGCAGACGCGCCGCCGCGCCGCCTTCACCGCGCGCCGTGCGCAAGGCGGCATGCTGCTCGGCTTCAACCGGCACCTCTCATCCGAGATCATTGCGCTGGAGGAATGCCCGGTCACGCTGCCTGCAATCGTCACCGCGCTCGGCAGGCTGCGGGAACTGGCCGGCCTCGTCTGCGCCACCGGCGATCCGTTCCATCTGACGGTGACGGCGACGGCCTCCGGGTTGGACGTCGCAGCACAAGGCTCCGGCCGCATGGAAGAAAGACAGCGCCGCGCCGCCGCCGACTTCGTCATCCGCGAAGGCTTTTGCCGGCTTTCCGTGGACGGCGAAATCGTCATGGAGCCGAAGAAGCCGGTGGTGATGTTCGGCGATGTCGCCGTCGCCCCTCCGCCGGGCGTCTTCCTGCAGGCCACGGCCGAGGCCGAGCAGGCCATGGCCGATCTGGTCGGCAGCCATCTGGCCCGCGCCAAGCGCGTCGCCGACCTGTTTTCCGGCTGCGGCAGCTTCGCGCTGCGGCTGGCCGCCAGGGCGGAGGTGCATGCGGTGGAAGGCGACGCGCCCGCCCTTGCCGCGCTGGATCGCGGCTTCCGCTTTGCTTCCGGCCTGAAGCGGGTGACGGCGGAAAAGCGCGACCTGTTCCGCCGCCCGCTGACGTTCAAGGAACTCGCCGCCTTCGACGGCGTCGTGTTCGACCCGCCGCGTGCCGGCGCCGAGGACCAGTCGAAGCAGATCGCCCGCTCCGACGTGCCCTTCGTCGCCGCCGTCTCGTGCAACCCCGTCACGCTGGCGCGCGACCTGGCGATCCTCATCGAAGGCGGCTACCGCTTGAAAAGCGTCACCCCCATCGACCAGTTCCTGTGGTCCGCGCATGTCGAGGCCGTGGCGTTGCTGGAGAAGCCTCGGAAGAGGCGGTGAAGGGATTTCGCCTCTGCTCGACGTCCCCCTTCCTGCGCTTGAATTGCGCGCCGATTGCGCCTATTTTGACCAAGAAATGTCAAATCGTGCAAGGAGGGTGACCTCATGACCTCCGCGGCCCTGGAAATATCCGCCACGCGCTTCGGCGAGGAGCGGGCGCCGTTCCTGTCGGCGCGCCGCGTGGCCGAGCTGCTCGGCGTCACGCTGTCGGAGCTGGCGGGTCTGGTGGGCGTGGCCCGCAACACGCTGGCCGCCAAATCCGGCGCGCGCAAGGTGGACGCCGCGCTGAGCCCGGTGGTGCGCATCCTCGCCATGGCCGGCGAGATGGCGGGCGACGAGCAGCGCGCGGCGATCTGGTTCAAGCACCAGCCCATTCCCGGCTGGGCCGGCAAGACCGCCTACGATCTCGTGCGCGAGGGCAAGGCCGACAAGGTGCTCGCCTATCTGGAGGCCGTGCGCTCCGGCGTCTATGCCTGAGCGGCAGCCGCTAACCCTGTGGCGCGCCTTCGTGCCGCGCTGGGCGCATCTGCCGCTTTCGGGCGAGGGGGCCGCGCG
>DAOKZN010000205.1:0-4763 GCA_035325625.1 Mesorhizobium sp.
GGGCGGTCAGCGCGCATGCCTTGCGCATGCCGGCGAACCCTTCCTCGCCGTAGAGGCGGATCTGGCCGGTGTTCCTCAGCGGCGCGGCATCGGCTTCCAGATAGGTGACCATGGCGGGGAGCTTCTTGTCGTTGTTTCGTGTCGCTATCATGTGACATCGAAAGCGCCGCGCTTCAACCCTGTCGTCCGGCGCTTGCGGAAGGGGCGCCCATCCGGCCATAGTGCCTGGCCTGCCACGGGTCGTTTCGATGCTTCACAGGGCCAGCCATTGCGCAGCGAGCCTTTTCGGGCGCGTGCCGGCCTGGCGGATCTGGCGCCGGCCGCCGGACGCCTGGCAGACACGGCTCGTCGGCGGCGCGGCGCGCTTCTGGCCGCTGGTGGTGGTGCTGGCCGGCGCGCTTCTCTATCTGCCGCTGCTTGGCGAGAGGCCGCTGCGCTTCGAGGAAGGGCGGCGCGCCCTTCAGGTCATGGAAATGCTGGACGGCGGCGCCTGGTGGCGTCTCAGGGTGCTGGGCGAGGCCTATGTCAACAAGCCGCCCTTCACGCCCTGGCTGATGGCCGCGGTGGCGCTCGCCCGGGGTGTGCTCGACGAGGTCGCCGTGCGGCTGCCGGGGGTGCTGATGGCGCTGGCGGGCGCGCTTTCCGCCGGCTTCGCCGCTTCCCTGCTTGCCGTTGCCGACCGGCGCGTTGCCGGGCTTTCCGCCGGCCTCGCCTTTCTCTGCTGCGTGCAGCTCCTGCTCAAGACCCGCATCGGCGAGACCGACGTGACCGCCACCGCCCTGTGCGGGCTGGCCTTCGCGGTATGGATGCACGGCCGCCTGCGGGGCGCGGTCGGGCTCGTGCACTGGCTGTTCGTCACCGCCATCCTGGCCTGCGCCGCGCTGACCAAGGGGCCGGTCCCGGTGGCCTATCCGGCGCTGCCGATGATCGGGCTGCCGCTGTGGCGAAAGCGCCGGCGCGAGGCTCTGGCCGCCGTTTTCGCCGTGGCTGCGGCGCATGTCCCGCTGGCGGTGTGGGCGTGGGACAATCTGGCGGGCGGCAATGCCGCCCATTGGGCGGTGGAGATGCGCCTGGCGCCGACGGAGGAGACCAGCGCCGGGCTTGTCAGCCTTCTGCATCTCGGCGAGCTGCCGGGCGCGATCCTCTACCAGTTGCCGTTCCTGCCGGCCGCCGTCGCGATGATGTGTACGCGGCGCGAGCTTGCGGGCAAGGCGCGCGAGATGGCCGCTGCGCTCCTGCTCTACGGCGTGCCTCTGGCCGTGCTGACCACGGTCCTCCCGGTCGGCCAGGCCCGCTATTCCATGCCGGCAAGCTGGCCGCTGGCCGTGCTCGCCGGCCTGTGGGTCTCGATGCGCTGGCGCAGGCTGTATCTGGCCGATTTTCTGGTCGGCGCGGGCGTCGTCGTCGCGCTCGTCATCCAGATCGTCCAGATCGGCTTTCTCGACGGCCGCACGCCCGGCCAGCGCAGGCTGCGCGCCGAGGCGACGCAATTTGCCGCCGTGCTAGAGGCCCTGCCTCCCGGCCCGCTGCCGCTCTTGTGGGGAGGGGAGGCGCAGAACCGCAACCTGCTTGCCTATGCCGGCCGCAAGCTGTTCGCGCTGGAGGCGGAAAGCCTGGATTGCCGCATGCCCGCGAATTTCCTGATCGCCGGCCTGACCGACACGCGGGAGGCGGACGCTTCCGGCGCATGGCGCCGCGAGCGGCCGCTTTCGGACTGGGGTGTGCTTTACAAGCGCGCCGACGGCGTTTCGCTGCGCGATTGCGGCCCGCTGCCATAGGCGGGCGTAGGTGGCCCCGGTTAAGGTTAGCCCGTAAGGTTAAAACTTGGTTACTGTGGCGCCGCCGGCACCGATGCTGCACAAGAATTGCGGGGGCGCCGGGGCATTCAGTCGGCGCGAGGCGTAGGGTTGAGGGGTTATGCCCGCCGGCCGTCCTGCGTCCCCGCCTTGCCGCCTTGTCCGTGATCCGGCGGATATGCCATTGACGAAACGCCTCTTGCGCCCGAAAGGGAAGCGGATGCGGGCGTGGCGGAATTGGTAGACGCAAGGGACTTAAAATCCCTCGATCCTCGATCGTGCGGGTTCGATCCCCGCCGCCCGCACCACCCGGCACACGCCTGCCCGGGGCGAGGGACAGCCGCGTGTCCTGCCGCCCGGCTTGCCGGCCGTTTACGTTCCGCGCACTAATTCTTCGCTACGACTTGGCATCTCCCCTCCGATTCGCACGGAACCCGGGTTCGCTCTCATGACCAAGGCTCTCACCTCCTTCGCGCTGGTCGCCGTGCTGACGGCGGCGCTGATGGCGCTCAGCCTGGCGGTCGCCAGGCATGGCTACCCGTTCGGCATGGTGGGCGCGAAGCGGCTGGAGGGCATCGCCGACGCCGCCGTCTTCCTGCCGCTCGCCGGGGTCTATTTCCTTGCCGCCATGCTGATGATGATCCTGCCGCTGCGGGCGGCCAGCTTCATGCTGCTCAACGCGGCCGACACGCTGTTCTGGACCGCCGTGGCCCTGCTTGCCGCCATTGTCGGCTGCGCGGCCGCGCGCTGGGCGTTCGGCGAGCGTGATGCGCTATTGACGTTATGGAACTGGCGGCTTCTTGCCGCGGCCGCGCTCTTTGCCGCTCACCTTGCCATGAACGAGTTGCGCCGCAACGTGCTTCTGCGAAGCCTGTTCCTGGTGATCTTCGCGGCGGCCACCCTTGCCTGCCTGTTCTGGTCCTTCACGCTCTGACGCAAGCCTGCCGGCTCAGCGGTCCTTCACCGTCTCCATCGCCACGAAGGTGGAGGTCTGGGCCACATGCGGCAGCGCCGAGATGCGCTCGCCCAGCACGCGGCGGTAGGCGGCGATGTCGCGCGTGCGCACCTTCAGCAGATAGTCGAAGCTCGCCGCCATCATGTGGCACTGCTCGATCTCCGGCACGCCCTGCACGGCGCGGTTGAAGGCGTCGAGCGCGGCCGAGCGCGTGTCGGAAAGCTTGACCTGCACGAAGGCGACATGGCCTTCGCCCATGCGCTCGCGGTCGATGACGGCCGCATAGCCGCGGATGAAGCCGTCCTTCTCCAGCCGCTTGACCCGCGCCTGCACCGGCGTCTTGGAAAGACCGACCGTCGCGGCCAGCTCGGCCATGGAAAGCCGGCCGTTCCTGGCCAGCGCCGACAGGATGCTTTTGTCCAGGCGGTCCAGTTGGTCTTCGGACATGGAAAATATCCATATTAACAGGATAAATTATGCCATTTCATAGTCTGAATGGACTGGATTGTCGATCTGTTTGGACCGGCATCCCATGTCGCGTTGTGCTAGTCTGGCAGCAGATTTCCAACCTGTTCCGCCAACCCGTGCCGCATGAGAACCGCCATGCCAGAGCTAGACGCCCTCCGCGAAAAGATCCGCGCCAACTATCTGCCTGACGAGGAAGCCGCCGTGAAGCGGCTGTCCGAGGCCACGGGCCTCTCGCACGAGGACCGCAAGGCGATCACCGCGCGCGCGGTGGATCTGGTCGAGGCCGTGCGTGGCTCCTCCGACCCGCGCCTGATGGAGGTCTTTCTCTCGGCCTACGGGCTTTCCACCAAGGAGGGCGTGGCGCTGATGTGCCTGGCCGAGGCGCTGCTGCGCGTGCCCGACACGGAGACCATGGACGACCTGATCGCCGACAAGATCGCCCCGCACGACTGGTCGGCGCATTCGGGCTCGTCGTCGTCCATCTTCGTCAACGCCTCGACCTGGGCGCTGATGCTGACGGGCCGCGTGCTGGACGAGGGCGAGGGCGGCATCGAAGGCACGCTGCGCGCCATGGTGCGGCGCCTGGGCGAACCCGTCATCCGCAAGGCGGTGGCGGCGGCCATGCGCGAGATGGGCGAGCAGTTCGTGCTCGGCCGCACCATCGCCGAAGCCCTGAAGCGCGGCCGCTCCATGACCGACAAGGGCTATCTCTATTCCTTCGACATGCTGGGCGAGGCCGCCCGCACGGAAGAGGACGCGCTGCGCTACCTGAAGGCCTATGCCGACGCCATCGCCGCGCTGGATTCACCCGCCAACGGCACCGACATCCGCCGCAACCAGGGCATCTCGGTGAAACTCTCCGCGATCCACCCGCGCTACGAGGTCTCGCAGCGGGAAACCATGCTGCCGGTGATGGCCGAGCGGCTGCTGTCGCTGGCGCTGGCGGCGAAGAAGGCGCGCATGGGCCTCAATGTCGATGCCGAGGAGGCCGACCGTCTCGACCTGTCGCTGGACGTCATCGAGAAGGTGCTGGCCGATCCGCGCCTTGCCGACTGGAACGGCTTCGGCGTGGTGGTGCAGGCCTACGGGCCGCGTTGCGCCTTCGCCATCGACTGGCTCCATGCGCTGGCGAAGAAGCTCGACCGCAGGATCATGGTGCGCCTCGTCAAGGGCGCCTATTGGGACACGGAGATCAAGCGCGCGCAGGTGCTCGGCCTTGCCGGCTATCCGGTCTTCACCCGCAAGGCCAACACGGACGTGTCCTACATGGCCTGCGCCCGCAAGCTCCTGTCGATGACCGACCGCATCTATCCGCAATTCGCCACCCACAACGCCCACACCGTCGCCGCGATCCTTTCGATGGCGCAGGATCGCGACAGCTTCGAGTTCCAGCGCCTGCACGGCATGGGCGAGCAGTTGCACGAGACGGTGCGCAAGGCCGAAGGCACGCGCTGCCGCATCTATGCGCCGGTGGGCGCGCATTCCGACCTTCTGGCCTATCTGGTGCGGCGGCTTCTGGAGAACGGCGCCAATTCCTCCTTCGT
>DAOKZN010000206.1:0-4740 GCA_035325625.1 Mesorhizobium sp.
GAACGCCAGCACCGCATTGGTGCCGCCGAAGGCGAAGGCGTTGCTGAGCGCGGCGCGCACCGGCCGCTCGCGCGCCACGTTGGGCGTCACGTCGAGGTCGCATTCCGGGTCCGGCTCGCGCCAGTTGGCGGTCGGCGGCACCAGCCCCTCGCGTATCGCCATCACGCAGGCGATCATCTCCAGCGCGCCGGAAGCGCCGAGGCAATGGGCGTGCATGGACTTGGTGGAAGACACGGACAACCGGTAGGCATGTTCGCCGAAGGCGCGCTTGACGGCCGCCGTCTCGATCTGGTCGTTGGCCTTGGTGCCGGTGCCGTGGGCGTTGAGATAGTCCACGTCCTCCGGGTTCAGCCCGGCGTCGGCCAGGCAGGCGCGGATGGCCGCTTCGGGTCCCTCGACCGTGGGGGCGACGATGTCGGAGGCGTCCGCCGACAGGCCGACGCCGGCGATCTCGCCCAGGATCTCGGCGCCGCGCGCCCGTGCGTGCTCGTAGCTTTCCAGCACCGCCATGCCCGCGCCCTCGCCCAGCACCAGCCCCTGGCGGTCGGCCGAAAAGGGCCGGCAGGTCTCGGGCGCCAGCACGCGCAGTGCCTCCCATGCCTTCAGCACGCCCCAGATCAGCGGCGCGTCGGTGCCGCCGGCCAGCATCGCGTCGGCGCGGCCGAGGCGTATCTGGTCCACTGCCGAGGCAAACGCGTGGTTGGCGGAGGAGCAGGCGGAGGTGACGCCGAACACCGGTCCGCGCAGCCCGAGCGCCATGCTGACCTGACCCGCCGCGGCGCCGGGCATGACCTTCGGCACGGTGAAGATGCCGGCGCGGTTCCTGCCTTCCAGCAGCAGCGCCCGGTAGTTCTCCTCGATGGCTTCCCAGCCGCACACGCCGACGCCGACGGTGGCGCCCATGCGCCATTCGTTGGTCTGGCCCGGCTGCAGGCCCGCCTGCGCCATGGCCTCGCGCGCGGCGATCACCGCCAGCAGGCTGAAGCGGTCCATGGAGACGAGCTGCTTGCGGTCTATGCCGTGCTCGGGCAGCGCCTTGACCTGGCTGCCGACCCTGACCTTCAGCTCGTGCAGCTCGACATTCTCGATCGGCCCGATCGCCGAGCGGCCGGCCCGCATCGCTTCCCAGATGGCGGCGGCGTCGGTGCCCAGCCCGCAGATGCCGCCGATGCCGGTGATGACGACTCGCTGACGCATGGGCCGGTCAGGCTTTTTTCGCGGCGATGAGCCCGCGGACCGCCTCGACCATGTCGCCCACGTTCTTCAGGTTGCTCCAGGCGTCGACCGTGTTCATCTCGATCTCGATGCCGTAGGCTTCCTCCAGATCGAAGATGATCTCGGTCAGTTCCAGGGAATGGATGCCGAGCGCGGTCAGTTCCGTATTCGTGGTGATCTCCTCGCCGCCGGGTTCCGCGTGGGCCTTGATGTTGTCGATGATCTGCCTTGCCAGCTCGTCAGCCATTCGGTTCCTTCCTGAAAAAAGCTTTCCCGATGCGACGCCGCTGCGTCCTGTGCGGGCCGATGATGCCGCCGCGCCTGCCTTCCCGTCCGCTGCGCCTGCGACGCCAGGACGCCCCCTTCCTCTATAGAAACGGAAATGGCGGGAGGCAACAGGCGATGGCGGGGCGAAGTCGTGGCTGCCATCCTTATCGCGGCGGCCGCGCTGCCGCATAGATGACGACCCGGCCGGCGGGCTCGAACTCCACCGCCAGCACGTCCTGCGGCAGCACGCGGCGGGAATCTATGGCATGGAAGAGCAGCGCATTGGCCTCGATCTCCTGCCGCAGCTGCACGATCTCGTCCTCGTGCTGCTTCACGCTGCCCGCGATTTTCGGCGGCAGGCCGCCGCCCTCCTCGCGCGCCGCGTCGCTCAGGAAGACGATCTCGACCCGTTCGGCCCAGGTGGTCTTGCGCACGGCGCCGAGATTTTCCGCGGTCCTGCCGATGGCGTCGAGCACCTTGTTCTCCTTTTCGGCGGCGGTGGCCTCTTCCTGCTGCACGTCGGCGCCGACGATGGCGCTGTCGGCGCTGCCGGCGGGCGCCTGCGCCAGTGCAGGGCTTGTAGCCGAAAGCGCGGCGCTCATCGCGAATGCCAGAATGAAGCGGTGCAACCCTTTCGCTCCCTGTTTCGGTGCGGGCATGTCGCCCTTGCGGTGGGAACGGCCGTGCCGCTGCAAGGTTCCCCGGCGGCCCGGCCGGTTGACATTGCGCGCGAATGCTTTCTTCCTCACGAGACCGGAAAGGCGTCCGGCGGTTCGGATCGGGACAGCGAGCAGGCAATGGCAGCGCAGGAAGCGGCACTCTCGGCGCATGATGTCTTTCCGCATATCCGCATCGTCATGGGCATGGTGATCGGCCTCGCCGTCACCCGGCTGCTCTCCGGCGTCGCCCGCATCGTGCAGCACCCGAAGCAATACCGCCTCTACCCTGTCCATCTGGCCTGGGTGGGCTCGGTCCTGCTCATGCTGGTGCATTTCTGGTGGTGGGAGTTCGGCCTCTACCGGATCGATAACTGGACCTTCGGCATCTATCTGTTCATCGTCGCCTATGCGGTCGTCCTGTTCCTGCTGTGCGCGCTGTTGTTTCCCGACAGCATGCAGGACTATCGCAGCTACGAGGACTATTTCTATGAGCAGCGCGGCTGGTTCTTCGGCCTGCTGGCCGTGACCTACCTGCTCGACATCATCGACACGCTGCTGAAGGGCGAGGCGCATTTCGCCCGTTTCGGCAGCGAATATCTCGTCCGCACGCCGCTTTTCGTGGCGCTGTGCGTCGTGGCCATGCTTCTGCGCGACCGCCGCTTCCACATCGCCTTCGTGGTGTTCACGCTGGTCTATCAGGTGTCGTGGATCCTGCGCCTGTTCGACACCATCGTCTGAGCAGCGCCGCTGATGCTGGCCCACCAGTTTGCCGTTGCCGGCGTCCGGTCTGGCAGGCATGCTCGCCGGCAAAAGGAGGAACGCCGATGAGCATTGCCAGTCTCAGGCAGGACGCACTCACCAACCTTCCCTTCTACGAGGAACGCGTCGACCTCGCCTGCGCCTTCCGCTGGACCGTGCGCCTCAACATGCACGAGGCGGTCGCCAATCACTTCTCGCTCGCCGTCAGCGACGACGGCACGAAGTTCCTGATGAACCCGAACCAGATGCATTTCTCCCGCATCAGGGCGAGCGACCTTCTGCTGATCGACGCAAACGATCCCGCCACGCTGTCCGGCCCCGACGCGCCCGACCCGACCGCATGGGGCCTGCACGGCGCCATCCATCGCAATTGCCGGCATGCGCGCTGCGTCATGCATGTGCACTCCATCCACGCCACGGTGCTGGCCTCGCTGGCCGATTCCACCCTGCCGCCGATCGACCAGAACTGCGCCACCTTCTTCAACCGCTACGTCGTCGACGAGAGCTATGGCGGCCTCGCCTTCGAGGAGGAGGGCGAGCGCTGTTCCGCCCTGCTCGCCGACCCGAAGCACAAGGTGATGATCATGGGCAATCACGGCGTGCTGGTGATCGGCGACAGCGTGGCCGACACCTTCAACCGCATGTTCTATTTCGAGCGCGCCGCCGAGACCTACATCAAGGCGCTGTGGACCGGCCGTCCGCTCAGGGTGCTGTCGGACGAGGTCGCTGAAAAGACGGCCGCCGAGCTGGAAAACTATCCGGGGCAGGCGGAACGGCATCTGGCCGAGCTGAAGGCGATCCTGGACGATCAGGAGCCGGCTTACCGAAGCTGATCCGTGCGCTGCTGGCGCACACGACCCCGGCAGCATTGCCGCCAGCCCGGAACGGCGAAGGGGCCTACAGCCCCAGTTCCGCGCGCAGTTGCGCGACGTCGTCCACCAGGACGGCGCCGGCCGGCCCAGGCATCGGCCGCTCCGGCCAGTACAGGGTGCGCATGCCGGCAGCCAGCCCGGCCAGGGCGCCGGTGAAGCTGTCTTCCACCACCACCGCCCGGCCGGGATCGACGCCGGCCAGCCATGCCGCACGCAGGAAGGGCTCGGCGTGCGGCTTGCCTTCGCGCACGTCGTTGCGGCTCACCGTCTTCATGCCGGCATGCGCCAGGCCCACGGTGCGCAGGTTGGCATCGACGACCAGCCGGTCGGAGTTGGAGACCACCGCCTGCGCCACGCCGCCCACCCTCAATTCATGGTAGACCTCGACGGCGCCGGGCCGCGGCTTCAGCCCGGAGACATTGTCGAGATAATAGTCGTATTTCAGCGCGATCCATGCGTCGAAGGGCATGTCGAGCCCGAACTCGTCGCGCATCATGGCATAGACATGGGCCGCGCTCTGCCCCAGCACGCGCTGGTGCAGGTCGTCCGGCGGGGTGAGGCCGACGCGGCGCATCGCCGCCGAAAGCGCGGCGTCGTGCAGCGGCTCGCTGTCCACCAGCGTGCCGTCCATGTCCCAGAAAACCGCCTGCGGCGTCATCGGTGCCTCCTTTCGCGCGTGCTTTCGAGCATCGTGCCGGAAACTGGAAGCCAGTTTCCGGAAAATCCGGTGCTCGAGCGATGAGACGGATCGCCAATATGCGTCCGTCAGGGCACGTGGCGATCTAGCGCATCAGGCGAAAAGCGCGAAGCGGTTTTCGGCCGGTCACCCGTGCGCGATCATGACATGGCGCACGGCGGTGTAATCTTCCAGTGCATAAAGCGACATGTCCTTGCCGTAGCCGGACTGCTTCAGCCCGCCATGCGGCATCTCGTTGGTGAGCATGAAGTGGGTGTTGATCCAGGTGCAG
>DAOKZN010000207.1:0-4627 GCA_035325625.1 Mesorhizobium sp.
AGGTGGACGCCTTGGCCGATGCGCTGGAAAAGGCGCGCAAGTTCTTCGGGTGATGGCTATGGAAGACGCAAGCACGCATGAAGCAGGCACGGTCGAGGCGACCGCCGCTCCCCATTCGGCCTCCGGCATTCCTGCCGACGAGCTGGCGCGGCTGACCGACGACATCGTTTCGGCGCTGAAGACCGTCTACGACCCGGAAATTCCGGCCGACATCTACGAGCTCGGCCTGATCTACAGGATCGACATCGAGGACGACCGCACCGTCAAGATCGACATGACGCTGACGGCGCCCGGCTGCCCGGTGGCGGGCGAGATGCCCGGCTGGGTGGAGAACGCCGTCGGCGCGGTGGAAGGCGTCTCCGGCGTCGAGGTCAAGATGGTGTTCGATCCGCCATGGACGCCCGACCGCATGTCGGAAGAAGCGCAGATCGCGGTGGGATGGTATTGACCGCCTTGCCGCGGGCGGAAATCTTCACCATCTTAGGCGCAGAACCGTTCCGTGGGCCTTGAACCCGCGCGAGAGTGGAGAGCGATATGGGCTTCGCCGTCATGAGCATGACCGATCGGGCCGCGGAGCGCGTGCGCGAGATCGTCGCGAGCCGTGAGAATGCGCATGGCATCCGCGTCGGCGTGAAGAAGGGCGGCTGCGCGGGCATGGAATATACGGTCGATCTGGTCACCGCGCCCAACCCGAAGGACGATCATGTCGAGCATGACGGCGCGCATGTCTATGTCGCGCCGGAAGCCGCTCTTTTCCTGCTCGGCACGGAGATGGACTTCGAGGTCACCACGCTGCGCACCGGCTTCACCTTCCGCAATCCGAACCAGTCTTCCGCCTGCGGCTGCGGCGAATCCGTCGAGCTCAAGCCCGCCGACCTCAAGGCGCTGGCCGAGGCGAGGGCCGGCGCGGCCTGACGGCGCCCCATCCTCATTCCACCCACATGCCGGTCCTTCTGTGCCAGCCGGCGATGGATTCCCGCGGGTAGAGGTCGAACGCCTTGTCGCCCGGGCGGATATCCGGCTCCACCCAGTTGGCCTTGTATTTCAGCATCAGATGCGTGCGCTCCCTCGGCACAGGCAGATCGGTGTCGATCGCGGATGCGAACGGATGCACCAGCTCCGGCCATGTCGGGTCGTAGAGCCAGAGCGCTGAACCGCATTTCGTGCAGAAATTGCGCTCGCCGGTCGAGACTTCGCATACCGGCCGCTCCTCGTCCTGGATCTCGGCGCGGTAGACGCCGAGGGCGTCCTTGCCGGCAACCTCCAGCGTTGCCGAAACGGCACCGAGATTGATGGCATATCCACCGCCGCCCTGCTGCTTGCGGCAGATGGAGCAATAGCAGAGCTGGTAGGGCACGGGCGTATGGCTTTCCACGCTGAAGCGCACGGCGCAGCAGCGGCAGGAGCCTTTCAGCAGAAGCGGCATGGGATCGACTCCAGGCTTGCAAGGGGCCAAGCCAATATGGTTGCCTCGAGCCCGATGACAACCTGCCGGAAACCGCCATGGACAATGAACGTATCGCCGAGCTTTTCGACAGCCTCGGCCCGGTCACCATCACCCGCCTGTTCGGCGGCAAGGGCATCTACCACCACGGTGTCATCGTCGCCATCGTGCTGCGCGGCGAACTCATGCTGAAGGGCGACGACGAGGTCGGGCCGGAATACGAGGCAGCCGGCAGCAGCCGCTGGACCTATGTCGGCAAGCGGCACGGCAGGACCGTCGCCATGCCCTACTGGACCGTGCCCGAAGGCGCCCTGGACGACCCCGACGAGATGGCGGTCTGGGCGCGCAAGGCCTACGAGGCGGGGCTGCGGGCGGAAAAGGAATAGTCCGTTCCTCGGCTGCCGCTTGCAGGTTCGGGGCCTCTACGTTCCGGCATGGATTCCCGACACGCTGCGCTCATGCTTCGCACTCGCGCCGAGGTCGGGGATGACGGGTTTCGGTTTCGCCTGCGCCAATGGCCGGCGTTGGAGCCGGCGTTGAAGATTGGCGGAAACATAAGCGCTTCGTCATTCCCGGCCTCGCAGTGAGCGAAGCGAACGGAGAGTGTCGGGAATCCATGCCGGAACGGAAATCGGATCCTGACCGCAATCCGCAGATTCGGCGGGCGGCTACAGCGCCCTTGCGATCCTTGCGGCCAGCCGGGCGTTGTTCTCCACCAGCGCGATATTGGTCTTCAGACTGCGGCCGCCGGTGAGCTCGAGGATCTTGCCGAGCAGGAACGGCGTCACCGCCTTGCCGCTGACGCCCTGCGCCTCGGCCGCCTTCTGCGCCGCCTCGATATGGCCGGCCATTTCCGCCGCCGGAATCTCGTCCTCGACCGGCACCGGGTTCGCCACCAGCATGCCGCCGCCAAGGCCGAGGGCCCGCCGGGTGGCATGAAGCCGGGCGATGCCTTCCGGCGCGTCGAGCCTCAGCGGCGCCTTGAACGGCGACTGCCTCGACCAGAAGGCCGGCATCGTCTCGCTGCCGTAGCCGATGACCGGCACGCCGCGCGTCTCCAGCACCTCCAGCGTCTTTTCGATGTCGAGGATGGCCTTGGCGCCGGCCGAAACCACGATCACGGGGGTGCGCGCCAGTTCGTCCAGATCGGCAGAGATGTCGAAGCTGGTCTCGGCCCCCTTGTGCACGCCGCCGATGCCGCCGGTGGCGAACACCTGGATGCCCGCCATCGCCGCGCAGATCATGGTGGCGGCCACCGTGGTGCCGCCGGTGCGCCTTTCGGCGACGGCGAAGGCGAGGTCGGCGCGCGACAGCTTCATGGCGTCGTGCGCCCTGGCCAGTTCCTCGCGCCCGGCATCGGACAGGCCGATCTTGATGCGCCCGTCCACCACCGCGATGGTCGCCGGCACAGCCCCTTCGGCGGCGATGATCTTTTCCACGTTTGCCGCCATCGCGGCATTGTCGGGCCAGGGCATGCCGTGGGTGATGATGGTCGATTCCAGCGCCACGACCGGCCGGCCCGCGGCCAGCGCCTCGGCCACCGGCGCGTGGATGTCTGCGAAGGAGCGGGCGGTCTCTGGCGTCATTTCTGTCTCCGGCTGGGGCCGTTCCTCGGTCGGGCTCGCGCCGTCATGTCACGTCCTGCGGCTGCGGCACAAGGGCAAGCGCGGCCTCGAAGGCGTCCGGGTCGAAATCCGGCACGGCGGCGGGGCTTTCGAGGGCAAGCAGCGCAGCCGCCATGCCTTCTCGCAAGGCTTCCCGCAGTCTGCGTCCGCGCAGCACGGCGGCAATCGTCGCGCCCGCCAGTGCATCGCCGGCCCCGGTCACGTCCGCGACATGGCGAGGCGCGGGCGGCTCGATCGCGAAGGCGCCCGCGGCGTCGAAGCCGACCGTCGGGCCGCCGCCGCAGGTGACCACACCGGCCTTCAGCCCGTCGCCGCGCAGCGCCGCGACGAGTTCCCCGGGCGGGAGCGCCTCGACGTCGCCGGCGAGCGCGGCCGCCTCGCGCCGATTCAGGAACAGGAGCGACAGCCTGCCGGTCAGCGGCTTCAGCCGCACCACCTTGGCCGGCGAGATGGCGATGGCGAAGACGGGTTTGTCCGCCGCCAGTTCCGCCAGCCGCGCCAGCGCGTCCGTGGGCAGGTTCGCGTCGAGCAGCACCGCGTCTGCCGCCGCGACCGCCTCGCGCACCCGGGCGCGCCGCACCTGCCTCGGAAAGGCCAGCTCGTAGAGCCCCATGTCGGCGAGGCCGACGATCAGCTCGCCGGTGCCGTCCAGAAGCGCCGTGTAGCTGGGCGTGCTGCGGTCGAGGAAGACGGCTCCGAGATCCTCTATGCCGGCCTGGGCGATGGCGCGCGCCACGATCTCGCCCGCGCCGTCGCCGCCGCGCACCGAAAGCAGCGCCGCCGCCGCGCCGCGCCGCACCGCCGTGCGCAGCGCATTGAAGGCGCCGCCGCCGACATCCTCGCGCATCGTGCCGGGGTTCGAGGCGGCCGGCACATAGGTGCCGGACACCCGGCCGCGCCGGTCGATATGGGCCCCGCCGGCGGCGAAGATCGCAGCGATTCCGTTCATGCCGAAAGAAGCCTCCCCGACCATGCACCGGCGCGCAGGCTACCCGGCCCGGCAGGCCCGCTGCAACCGCGACGGCGATTCGCCGGTGCGCCCGAATGCGGTGGGCTGATGGCAACAGTTGCGCGACCCGGCCGGGCGATGGGAAAAACAAAAAAGGAACAAATATGGATAATCCATATTTTACAATATGTTGAAAGACTTGCCAGAAAGGAACAAAAGCGGTACATATTCACAGGGATCACCGGGATGTCCGGCCTTCATTGACGACCAAGGGGTGATGTATCATGGCTCAGAACAGTTTGCGGCTCGTAGAGGACAAATCGGTGGACAAATCAAAGGCTCTGGACGCGGCGCTGTCGCAGATCGAGCGTGCCTTCGGCAAGGGTTCGATCATGCGGCTCGGCCAGAACGAGCAGGTGGTGGAGATCGAGACGGTGCCGACCGGCTCGCTGGGACTGGACATCGCGCTCGGCGTCGGCGGCCTGCCGCGCGGCCGCATCATCGAGATCTACGGGCCGGAAAGCTCGGGCAAGACCACGCTGGCGCTGCACACGGTGGCCGAGGCGCAGAAGAAGGGCGGCATCTGCGCCTTCGTCGATGCCGAGCACG
>DAOKZN010000208.1:0-4617 GCA_035325625.1 Mesorhizobium sp.
GGCGCGCCGCCGCGCGCCTGGCAGCGCATGCTTTCCGGACGGCGGCTCGACCTGCTCGACCCCTCGCCGCTCGACGTCGAGATTTCCGACATCGCCCATGGGCTCGCGCGCGTCGCGCGCTGGAACGGTCAGACCAGCGGCAACCATGCTTTCTCGGTGGCCCAGCATTCGCTTCTGGTGGAAGCCCTGTTCGGCGAACTGGTGCCGAAGGCCACGCCCGAGGAGCGGCTGGCGGCCCTGCTGCACGACGCTCCCGAATATGTCATCGGCGACATGATCTCGCCGTTCAAGTCGGTGATGGGCGGCAGCTACAAGGAGTGCGAGCAGCGGCTGCAGCGCGCCATCCATCTGCGCTTCTCGCTGCCGGCCGAACTGCCCGCCGCGCTGAAGCGCGAGATCAAGCGCGCCGACCAGATCGCCGCCTATTTCGAGGCGACCGAGCTTGCCGGCTTCACCTTGAGCGAGGCGGCGGAGTTCTTCGGCCGGCCGCGCGGCTTCTCGCCCGACCGGCTGGACCTCGCGCCCCGCCCCGTGACCTGGGCGCAGGAGGCGTTCCTTGAACGGTTCGCCGCGATCGAGGCGTTGCGGTGTCAGGCACCCCGCGGCGCGAAGCGCTCAAGCCCGTAGGGCGCGAGCAGCGGGTCGCGGCGGCCTTCCAGCAATTCCTGCGCGGCCATCTGTCCGATAGCGGGCGCCAGCGTGACGCCTGAATGGGTGACCGCCACATAGAGCCCCGCAATGCCCTGCGCCCGGCCGATCGCCGGAAAACCGTCGGCGGGCGTCGGCCGCTCGCCCACCGTGAAATGGCTGAATTCCAGCGAGGCGCCCGACCGCAGGAGACCCTGCATGGCCCGGAAGGTCGCGGCGGCTTCCTTTCCGGGATCGGACCCCGGATCGCTGCCGCCGAAATCGGCCCCGGCTGTCAGGCAGCCATCGGCGCGCTGGCGCATGTGGATCCGGGGCGCCATGACCAGCCCGTTCAGCAGCCTTGGCGCCGGCTTGCTTACGACGAGCAGGCCGGGCGGGGTCTCGAGCGGCAGCGCCACGCCGATGGTGGCCAGCAGCGCAGGCGTGCCAAGGCCCACGGCCACGACCACCTCGTCGGCATCCAGCGGCCCGGCCGCCGTCTCGACGCCGGTCACCGCGCCTGCTTCCAGCCGCAGCGACAGGGCCGGACGATCCGGAACCACCTCTGCACCCAGGGTGGCGGCGGCCAGGAGGAAAGCGGCGGCGCCGTCGAGCGGTTCGACCGCCCCCTCGATGGCGACATGCAGGGCCAGTTCCGGGGGTTCCAGCAATTCCGGCTCAAGGGCCGCCACCGCCTGCCGGTTCAGCCGTTCTATGGGATAGCCCCACGAGGCATGTTCGCGCGCGAAGCTTTCCAGCTCGTCCGCCGGCATGCCCCACAACAGGCCGCCGGTCCAGGCCGGCCGCAACCGCGGCAGCAGCTTCGCAAGCTCGCGCCACATAGCCATGGAACGCATGCGCAGCCGGAAATAGGGCTCGGGATTGCCCGCGCTGGCGTTGACCCAGCCCCAGGAAGCAGCGGTGGCAAGCCCGCCCGGCCGGGCCGCGTCGAGAACGGTCACTCTCGCCCCCGCCCGCCCCAGATGCCAGGCGATGGACGAGCCGACGATGCCGGCACCGACGACGATCACGTGGCGGCTCATCGCGCAGGCCCCGCAACTGCAAGGCGGTTAAAAATCATGGCGGCTCCTCCCGCCGCCGAGAAGAACACAGGCGGCCGCGGCTCTGCAAGCGCCGCGCTCGAACGCATCGGAACAGGCCGAAACCCGGAGGCCACCGTTCGGTCCCTGCCCTACCTGCCCGGCCTCTCCAGCCGGTCGAGGAACCATTGGGTGAGCCGCACCCAAACCTCGTCCTTCTCGCCGGAATCCTCGCAGCCATGGTCGAGGTTGGGGTTGTCGTTGACCTCGATGACGAAGATGCCGTCCTTCGTCTCCTTCAGGTCCACGCCGTAGAGCCCGTCGCCGATGCAGCGCGCGGCCCGCACCGCCGTCTCCACCACCTGGGCGGGCGCCTCCTTCAGCGTGAAGGTCTTGAAGCCGCCCTCCTCGGCCTTGCCGTTGGCCTTGTGGTTGACGATCTGCCAGTGCTTCTTGGCCATGAGATAGTGGACCGCGAAAAGCGGCTGCCCGCCCAGCACGCCGATGCGCCAGTCATACTCGGTGGGAATGAACTTCTGGGCGATGAGAAGGTCGGAATCCTCCAGCCATTCGCCCGCCAGCGCCTTCAGTTCGGCAAGGTTGGCGCATTTCTTCACCCCGCGAGAGAAGGCGCTGTCGGGAATCTTCAGCACCAGCGGAAAGCCCAGCGTCTGGGCCGCCACGTCGAGGTCGGAGAGGCCCGCGATCATCACCGTGGGCGGAACCGGCACCTTGTTCGCGGTCATCAGCTCGTTGAGATAGACCTTGTTGGTGCAGCGGATCATCGACAGCGGATCGTCGATCACCGGCATGCCCTCCTGCTGGGCGCGGCGGGCGAAGCGGTAGGTGTGGTTGGAGATCGACGTGGTCTCGCGGATGAACAGCGCGTCGTAGTTGGCGAGCTTGGCCAGGTCGCGCCGGGTGATCGGCTCGACCTCGACGCCCATCTTCTCGGCGATCCTGGCCCAGTGGCGCAGGGAGGAGATCTGGGAAGGCGGCAGTTCCTCGTGTGGGTCGACCAGCGTGGCGAAGGTGTAGCGCGCCGGCGTGCGCGTCTTGGAATCGCGCCATTCGCGGCCGGTGTGGACGTCGAGGCAATCGACGAAACGCTGCTTGTCCTCCTCGCTCATGCGGGCAAGCGGGTAGAAGCCGATCTTGCGGATGGTGGCCCATCCGGCGCTGTCGGCGATCGCCACCTCCAGCGCCGGCGCGCGGAACCAGTCGAACAGCAGGCGGGCAAAACGGTCCCACGCCCGCGAAGGGCCGATGCCGAAGAAGACGTGCACCTTGGGCGGAAAGGTGCCGCCCAGTTCCTTGCGGCACTTGTTCAGCGCCAGTTCCAGTTCCGGCAGCGCATGCTCGTAGAGCTTGCGCTCCGACAGGTCGATCATGGTCTCGACGGTGGGGATGACGCGATGACCGCGCGAGGAGGCCAGCAGCGAGGCGTAGTAGCCCCGGCTCTGATAGCCGTAGTTGTTGGACAGGTTGATGACCTTGGGCCGCTGGCCGCGGAACAGCGCCGGATGGGCCAGGTAGTCGCGGTTGGTGATGATCTTGTGCGGCGTCGCGGCCTGGTCGAGGTCGTTCTGGCGGCCGGTGAGAATGACCCAGGTCATTTTCTGTCGCGTCTCCCCAGCATGATTGCGGCGCGCAACCCGTCACGGCCGAACTGCGCCATGTTCATGAATATGGCGTAGGGAACGGGAATGTTGGCGGCGTCCGCCGCCGTCTCCTCCCGCTCGTCCTCCACCCACGGGTCGTGAATCAATATGTGGTCGCCGTCGTCGCCGATGGCCAGGACCCAGTGCGGCACCTTCTTGCCGAACATGAGAAAGCCGCTGATGAGCACCAGCACCAGCTTGCCCTGGGCAAGGGCGGCGCGGATGTCGTCGAGCGCGAAGGCGCGGTAGGCGACGGGGATGCCGGCCGCCTCGGCGCGGCGGCGGAAATCGGCCTGGGCCAGTTCCATGACGCGGCGCTTCTCCGCGCTGCGCACCGATTGCAGGAACAGGGCGCCGTAGAAGGAAACGAAGATCTCCGCCGACAGGCCGTTGTCATGGGCCGCGACCGCGAGGCCGAAGGGCTCGCAGCCGCCCGGCCCCGACATCATGAACACCGTGGTTGCCTCGCGCCACAGGCGAATCTCCATGATCGGATCGGGCACGAAGCCGCGGTCGAAATTGGCCATCGCCATCATCAGACAGCAGGGACCGCAGGTGAAGTCGCTGGTCTGCTCGTAGAAGGGCACAGAGGTCGCAACCGGCACGCCGCCGCGCAGCGCCTTCTCGTAGCGAAGGGCCGCCTCGCCGTCCTCGTAATAGCCGGGCTCGCGGCCGATCCGGCGGTAGCCGGCCTTCTCGTAGATCGCGATCGCCCTCTCATTGTCCTCGCGCACCTCCAGGCGCAGCATCATGCGGCCGTGGTGGAAGGCAGCTTCCTCGGCGGCCTCGAGCAGCAGGCGGCCGATGCCGTGGCCGGAAAAGTCCGGCGCCGTGGCGATGGAATAGAGGCGCGCCACGCCGCTGCCCTTGCGGAACAGCACGATGGCATAGCCGCTGATGCTGCCGCCGTTCTCGGCGATCAGCGTCTCGGCGGTCTCGCGCTCGATCAGCTTGCGGAAGGAGCGACGGGAGATGCGGTCGCCCGCGAAGACGGCGTTTTCGATGGCGGCGAGGCCCTCGACGTCGGACGCGCGGGCCATGCGGATGGCGGCGGACATGCAGGTTCGAAAACCTCGGATAGCGTGTTGGAAAAGCCCCGGTCGAACGCCGATGCGGCCGCCGGAACATGCGGCGCATCGGGTTGGGTTTCGCGCCCCGATTTAGGCCGAATTGTGGTGGCCGCGATGCCGGCGCAGCGCCGCCAGGAAACCGGCGCGCGCGTCCGGCTCCCGCAGCCCGCGCGGCTCGTAGACATGGCGCTCGAAGAAGAAGCCGGTCAGCCGGAACGC
>DAOKZN010000209.1:0-4611 GCA_035325625.1 Mesorhizobium sp.
AGACGGTCATGCGCACCGGCTACGAGATCGACAAGTTCCAGCGCGCCTATTTCGTTCTGCCGTCCTTCGACGCGCTGCGCGACGCCTTCCGCGCGGCCGACCTTGGCGCCATCATCCCGCGCTGGAAGGATCAGCCGGCGCTCGATCCGGCAACCGTCTGAGCGGCCGGCTCATATCATCTCCAGCGGCCGCCGGCGCGTCGGCGGGGCGAAGGCACGGTCGAGTTCGGCGAGATCGTCCGGCGTGAGGCTGATCGCGGCAGCGGCCGCGTTCTCGCGCACATGCCCGGGCCGGCTCGCCTTGGGGATTGAGATGACGCCGTCGTGGCGGATCGTCCAGGCCAGCGCCACCTGCGCCGGGGTGGCGTCGTGGCGGGCCGCCACCTTGGCCAGCGCCGCATCGTCGGCAAGCTCGCCCTGCTCCACCGGCGAATAGGCCATCAGCGCAATGCCGCGCTGCCGGCACCACGGCACGAGGTCGAACTCGATGCCGCGCCGGCCGAGGTTGTAGAGCACCTGGTCGGCCTGCACCCGCTTGCCGGCCGGCAGGGCCTCAAGCTCCTCCATGTCGTCGACGTCGAAATTGGAGACGCCCCAGTGCCGGATCTTGCCGGCCTCGACCAGCGCCTCGAAGGCTTCCACCGTCTCGGCCAGCGGCACGCCGCCGCGCCAGTGCAGCAGATAGAGGTCGATGCGGTCGGTGCCGAGATGCCTCAGGCTGCGCTCGCACGCCCTGACGACGCCGGCCCGCGAGGCGTTGGAGGGCAGGACCTTGGAAACGATGAACACCTCGTCGCGGCGGCCGGCGATCGCCTGCGCCACCACCTGTTCGGCGCCGCCGTCGCCATACATCTCGGCGGTGTCGATCAGCGTCAGGCCGAGATCGAGCCCGAGCCGCAGCGCGGCCGCCTCCTCTTTCTGCGGCAGGCGTCCCTCGCCCATGCGCCAGGTGCCCTGCCCCAGCACAGGCACGGCTTCGCCGCAAGGCAGCAACGTGGTTCTGATCGCGGTCGTCATGGCGGGCTCCGTTCTTGCAGCTTCGGGGCAGATCGCAGCATGGAGGCGGACGAAAATCCAGCCGCCTGACCCGCTATTTTGCCGGGTGCCGGGCCAACCAGTTCTCCATCTCGGCGATTTCCCTGGTCTGGGCCTCGATGATGTCCTGGGCCAGCTTGCGGATTTCCGGGTCCTTGCCGTGTTCGAGTACCACCCGGGCCATGTCGATGGCCGCCTGATGATGCGGGATCATGCCGCGCACGAAATCGACATCGGCGTCGCCGGTATATGCCTGCGCCATCATGTCCCGATGCATCTTGTCCATGGCCGCCTTGTAGCCCTGGTCCGCGCCGGCGGTTCCGGGAGCCATATGGTTCATGCCGTGGCCGGTTTCCTGCGCCGGCGCGCCTGCGAACGGAGCGGCGGCCAGCAGGGCGGCAAGCGGCGCGGCCAGCAGGGCCTTCTTCGACACGCTCATGGTCGTTTCTCCTTTGCGGGTTTTCTCATTCATCTGGAGAAGGCGGTCACAGTTTCAACGTCCGCAGCCGTAACGCATTCGCGATCACCGAGACCGACGACAGGCTCATCGCCGCCGCCGCCAGCATGGGCGAAAGCAGCGCGCCGAAGACGGGATAGAAGACGCCCGCCGCCACCGGCACGCCCAGTATGTTGTAGAGGAAGGCGAAGGCCAGGTTCTGGCGGATGTTGGAAAGCGTCGCCGAGGCGAGCCGCCTGGCCCGCACGATGCCGGTGAGGTCGCCCTTGACCAGCGTGATGCCGGCGCTTTCCAGCGCCACGTCGGCGCCGGTGCCCATGGCGATGCCGACATCGGCGGCGGCCAGAGCCGGCGCGTCGTTGACGCCGTCGCCGGCCATGGCCACGACGGCGCCGCGCTTGCGCATCTCCTGCACCAGCGCGCTCTTCTGCTCCGGCAAAAGGCCGGCGCGCACCCGGTCGATGCCGAGCCGGCCGGCTATGGCGCGCGCCGTGCGCTCGTTGTCGCCGGTGGCGAGCACGATGGTGATATCCATGGCGCGCAGCGCCGCCAGCGCCTCGGCGGCGGTGGCCTTGACCGGGTCGGCGACAGCAACCAGCCCGGCAGCCTTGCCGTCCACGGCCACGAACATGGCCGTCTTGCCTTCGGTCTGCAGCGTTTCGGCCTGCGCCGCCAGCAGGGCGGCGTCGATGCCGAGATCGGCCAGCATCGCCGCGTTGCCGAGCGCCACCTTGCGGCCCGCCACGGTGCCCGCGACGCCCTTGCCGGTGACAGCCTCGAAGCCCGTCGCGTCCGCGACCGCAAGGCCGCGCGCGGCAGCACCCGCCACGATCGCCTCGGCCAGCGGATGCTCCGAGCCCTTTTCCAGCCCGGCGGCGAGCGCCAGCAGCTCCGCCTCGGAGATGCCCTCCGCGGCGATGGCATCGGTCAGCTTCGGCCGGCCCTCCGTCAGCGTGCCGGTCTTGTCCACCACCAGCATGTTGACGGCCGCGAGCCTTTCCAGCGCGGCGGCGTCCTTGACCAGCACGCCGGCCTGGGCGCCGCGCCCGGTGGCGGTCATGATCGACATCGGCGTGGCGAGCCCCAGCGCGCAGGGACAGGCGATGATGAGCACCGACACCGCCGCGACGATGGCGAAGACCAGGCTGGGCTGCGGCCCGAACAGCGCCCAGGCGAAGAAGGCGAGGATCGCCACCGCCACCACCGTGGGCACGAAGTAGAACGAGACGCGGTCGGCGAGGCTCTGGATCGGCGCGCGGCTGCGCTGCGCCTTGGCCACGAGCTGCACGATCTGCGCCAGCGTGGTCTCGGCGCCCACCTTCTCGGCGCGCATGACGAGCGCGCCGTTGCGGTTCATCGTGCCGCCGGTGAGCTCGTCGCCCGCCGCCTTCTCCACGGGTATCGGCTCGCCGGTGAGCATGGATTCGTCCACGGAAGAGCGGCCCTCGAGCACGACGCCGTCGACCGGCACCGATTCGCCCGGCCGCACGCGCAGGCGGTCGCCCACCTCGACCTGGTCCAGCGGAACGTCGCCCTCGGAACCGTCCTCGGCGAGGCGGCGCGCCGTCTTGGGCGACAGGTCGAGCAGCGCGCGGATCGCCGAGCCGGTCTTCTCGCGCGCCTTCAGCTCCAGCACCTGCCCCAGGAACACCAGCGCCACGATCACGGCGGCCGCCTCGAAATAGACGGCCACCGCGCCGTCATGGCCACGGAACTCATGCGGGAAGATGCCGGGGAAAAGGGTCGCGGCGACGCTGTAGAGATAGGCCGCGCCGACGCCGAGCGAGATCAGCGTCCACATGTTCGGGCTGCGGTTGAGGATGGAGGACCAGCCGCGCTTGAAGAAGGGCTGCGCCGCCCACAGCACCACGGGCGTGGCCAGCGCCAGCTCGACCCACACCGCGGCACGCTCGCCGATCCACTCGCGGAACGGCAGGCCGAGCATCGGCCCCATGGCCAGCACCAGCAGGGGCAGCGACAGGACCGCGCTTACCCAGAAACGGCGGGTGAAGTCGACCAGCTCGGGATTGGGGCCTTCCTCGCCGGTCGGCACGCCCATCGGCTCCAGCGCCATGCCGCAGATCGGGCAGTCGCCGGGCTTGTCGCGCACGATCTCGGGGTGCATCGGGCAGGTGTATTGCGTGCCGGCCGGCATGGGCTCCGGCGCGGGCCGGCCGGCGAGGTACTTCTGCGGCTCCGCCTCGAACCTGGCCTTGCAGCCCTCCGAGCAGAAATAGAATTTCTCCCCCTCGTGCCGCAGGAAGTGGCGGGCGGAGGCACGGTCCACCTTCATGCCGCAGACGGGATCGACGGCGGTAAGATAGTCCTGCGGCGCCGCCTCGAACTTCTTGCGGCAGCTTTCACAGCAGAAATGATAGGTGCGGCCGCCATGCTCGGCCGTCGGCTTGCCGGCCGCCGGATCGACGGTCATGCCGCAGACCGGATCGCGCAGGACGACATCCTGCACCGGCGCGGCCCCCTGCGCCGAGCAGCAGGAGCCGCCGGCGGCATGGGCATGATGGTGATGTTCCGAATGGGTCATGGAAAGGGTCCCGCTGATCTCGGCCGGAGATAGGGGTTCCAGTAACTGGAAGGTCAAGGGGCGATTTGCCCCGCCAATGCGGCAACCCGCCGAGGCCATACACAGAGCCGGAAAGATAGGCTATAGACGCCGCAAAAAGGCAAATGCGGCGCGCATGGCGAGAATCCCCCTGAGGCTCGATGAACTGGTCGACGGCGCAGCGCTGCGGCGCGACCTCGCGGCGCTGACGGACGCGCCCCATGGCGACGGCTCCGCCCCGGCCGTGCGTGCGGCGGTGCTGCGGCTGCTCAAGGAGCGGCTCGGCGAGGGCCGGCGGGTCGCCGAAGGCATGCTCATGCAGGACGGCGGGGGCCGGGCCTGCGCGGCACGGCTTTCGCACCTGATGGACGAGCTCATCCGCGCGCTGCACGATTTCGCCGTCACCCATGTCTACCGCGCGCGCAACCCTTCGGCGGCCGAGCGCATGGCCATCGTGGCGGTGGGCGGTTGTTGCCCCGGGACGCTGGCGCCCGGCTCCGACATCGACCTGCTCTTCCTTCTGCCCTACAAGCAGACGCCCTGGGGCGGGCGGGTGGTGG
>DAOKZN010000210.1:0-4603 GCA_035325625.1 Mesorhizobium sp.
GACGGGCAGGTCTTCGTGGAAAAGACCGAGGAGGAGGCGCTGGAGGCCGCCATCCAGCACTATCTCGCGCTCGAAGGGCCGTGGAAGGCGTGGGTCGAGGAGAAGCTGGAGAATTTCAAGCCCGGCGAGATCCTGATCCGCGACGAGGACGTGCTGGACACCTGGTTCTCCTCGGCGCTGTGGCCGTTCTCCACGCTCGGCTGGCCCGACAGGACGCCCGAACTGGAAACCTATTACCAGACAGACGTGCTGGTGACCGGCTTTGACATCATCTTCTTCTGGGTGGCCCGGATGATGATGATGGGCCTGCATTTCATGCACGAGGAGCCGTTCCATACCGTCTACGTGCATGCGCTGGTGCGCGACAAGCACGGCGCCAAGATGTCGAAGTCGAAGGGCAACGTCATCGACCCGCTGGAACTGATCGACGAATATGGCGCGGACGCGCTGCGCTTCACGCTGGCCATCATGGCGGCCCAGGGCCGCGACGTGAAGCTCGATCCGGCCCGCATCGCCGGCTATCGCAATTTCGGCACCAAGCTGTGGAACGCCACGCGCTTCGCCGAAATGAACGGGGTGGCGCGCAACGACGATTTCTGGCTGAACGACGCCAAGCTGACGCTCAACCGCTGGATCCTGACCGAACTGACGCGCACCGCGCGCGCCGTCACCGAGGGCCTCACCAGTTACCGCTTCAACGAGGCGGCGGCGGCGGCCTACAAGTTCGTCTGGAACCAGTTCTGCGACTGGTATCTGGAACTGCTGAAGCCGGTGTTCATGGGCGACGACGAGGCGGCCAAGGCCGAAAGCCGCGCCTGCGTGGCCTTCGTGCTCGACGAGATCTACAAGCTGCTGCATCCGTTCATGCCGTTCATGACGGAGGAGTTGTGGGCCGAGACGGCGGGCGAGGGCCGGGAGCGGCCGTCGCTGCTGTGCCACGCCACCTGGCCGGCCCCCGATTTCGAGGACGCGGAAGCCGCAGGCGACATCAACTGGCTGATCGATCTGGTGTCCGGCATCCGCTCCGTGCGCTCGGAGATGAACGTGCCGCCGGCGGCGGTCGCGCCGCTTGCGGTCATCGACGCCAATGCCACGACGCGCGAGCGGCTCGTCCGCCACGAGGCCGCGATCAAGCGGCTCGCCCGCGTCGGCGACATCTCCCTGGCCGAAGCCGCGCCGAAGGGCTCGGCCCAGATCGTGCTCGGCGAGGCGACCGTCTGCCTGCCGCTGGGCAGCCTGATCGACCTCAAGGCCGAGGCCGCGCGCCTGCAGAAGGAACTGGCCAAGGTGACCGAGGAGATCGCGCGCCTGCACAAGAAGCTGGGCAACGACAAGTTCGTCGCCAACGCGCCGGAAGAGGTGGTGGCCGCCGAACGCGAGAAGCTGGCCGAATATGGCGAATCGCAGGCACGGCTGGCGGTGGCGCTGGAACGCGTGCGCGACGCCGGCTGAAGGCGTCGGCAGGGATCGGTCCGGCCGCCGCGCAGGCGGTTGTCGGCCATGGCCGGGCTCTGACGCTGGGTAAGCTTACGTAAACGGAATAGTTTTAGCCGTATTGTTGCCATAATGTAACAATGGCAGCGAAACGCTGCGAAATTGCGGGTTTTTGCAGCGTTTCTTCGGGTTTTTGGCCTTTTTTCTCTCGGCAAAACCACAAAATAGGTGCTTTTGCCGGTGTCCCTTTTTGCCGGCGCATGCGCGCAAGAATATGCGGACCCTCTGTACTTGTACAAAGGGGAAAATCTTATTGCGTTGGCGTAGTGATTTAGCTCTAGCTTTGAGGGCTGATTTTCGGGGAGAGACTTTTCATGAACAATCTGCGTTTGAAGGCGCTTCTGGGGGCAGGGTGCGTTTCATTGGCAGTGGCGGGAACCGCGCAGGCCGGCGGTTTCTCGCGCGGCACCGCCGACACCGACATTCTTTTCGATCCCGGCAATTTCAACATGCGTGCCGGAGTCACCTATGTCACCCCGCATCGGGATTTCGACAAGAACCCGGTGCCCGGCCTCGTCGGCACCAGCTACACCGACAGCTACATCATCCCTTCGGCGGCGATTAAGCTCAACCTTTCGGACAATTTCCGCTGCGCGGGCACGATGGTCGACAACAATGGCGGGGCGGCCACCTATGCGGTGCCGAAGCTGAGCGGCAAGCTGATCGAGGATTTCTCCACCAACGAGAAGGCGCTTACCTGCGGCGTGAAGTTCCAGGCCGGGCCGGGCAATTTCTGGCTGCTCGGCGGCGGCTTCGCGGAGGACTTCAGGTATCACCGCGAGAACGCGCTTCGTCCTCTCCCCGGTCCGAATGGCAGCGTGGCGCTGCCGAACGTCAATCTGGATCTGGAAGGGCAGGAATTCGGCTACCGCATCGGCGCGGCCTACGAGATTCCCGAAATCGCCTTCCGCGCACAGCTCATGTACCGCTCGGGCACCGACTATGGCGCGACCGGCTCCGTGGTGATGCCGACGGCGGCGCTGCTCGGCTCGCAGGCCCAGAGCCTGCAAGCCCAGGCGCAGGCCGCGTTGGCCGCCGGCAACCTGGCCCAGGCCCAGCAGCTCGGCGCCGCTGCCCAGCAGGCGCTGCAGCAGGCGATGGGCGCTGCTGCCGCCGGCCTCAGCCAGGAATTCGACGCGATCGGCATCGGCAATCTTCCGCAGAGCGTCGAGTTCAAGCTGCAGAGCGGCATCGCGCCCGGCTGGCTCGCCTTCGGCGCGATCAAGTGGAGCGACTGGAGCGTCCAGAAGGAGCTTCTGGTCAAGACCTCGAACCCGGCGATCGGCAGCGAGGACATCTACAACTGGCGCGACGGCTGGACCGTCACCGGCGGCGTCGCCCATGCCTTCAACGACAGCGTGTCCGGCCTTGTCAGCCTGACGTGGGACCGCGGCGTGGGCACCGGATGGGATCTGTCCAGCGATGCCTACACGCTCGTCCTCGGCGGTCTGGTCAAGGATCCGATCGGCGGCGAGCTGCGCGGCGGCGTCGGCTTCAGCTACCTCGCCTCGGCCAGCGAAACGGCCTATTTCGGCGCGAATGGCGAGGACCAGAACCAGTCCGTCAAGGCCGGTTACGCCGTGGCGCTGAACCTCGGCTACAATATCCGCTGGTAAGTGACGGAAATTCTTATGACAAAAGGCCGGGCTTGCCCGGCCTTTTTTGCGACCGGCGCTTTTGTCGACCGTTAGCCGAGTCTCCGGATTGTTGCGTTTCGGCAACATTTGCGTGGCAACGCTGCACCAGCGCTCGCGCGGGCATGGCAACCGCCCCTTTCCCGCCATAAACCCGGAGCACTTCGATAGGGGTCCCGGACGCGCTGGTGGGGTGTGCGAGGGGACGGCCGGCCGCTGCCTGCGCGGCAAGGATGAACATGAACGCCAGATCGTTTTCCCTTTCCGGACCATTCCAGCGTGCGACCGAGATTTCGGAGCGCGCCCCGTCCGGCATCGCCTGCCCGCCGGCTCATGTCGGGCTTGGCGGCGGCAGGGCGATCGGGCGGGACGAAGGCGGCGTGGCGACATGCGCATAGCCGGCCTCACGCGCACCTCGCTGTTGTCGGCGCTGGTCGCCGCGGCTGTGCTTGCCGTGGTCGACAGTGCTGCCGCATTCGACGACAAGGTCTTCGATGACAAGACCGGCGTGAAGCCGCAGTCCAATCCGTGGGCCGTGTTCCAGTTCGGCTTCTCCGCCTACAAGAACGGCCACAAGGACCAGGCGGTCGAAGCCTACAGATACGCGGCAGAGAACGGCCAGATCGGCGCCACCTGGAAGCTGGCCCGCATGTATGCCGAAGGCGACGGCGTGACCCAGGACGACTACGAAGCCTTCAAGTTCTTCTCCGAGATCGCCGATCAGGATGTGGAGCCCGGCTCGCCGGAGGAAAGCTACGTTTCCGATGCGCTGGTGGCGCTGGGCAACTACATGATGACGGGCATTCCCGGCACGCCGGTGACGGCCGACGAGGTGCAGGCGCAGGAATACTACATGCGCGCCGCCGCCAACTACCGCAACCCGAACGCCCAGTTCGAGATGGGCCGCATGTTCCTGAAAGGCGAGGGCGGCGTGAAGGCCAGCGTCAAGCAGGCGGCACGCTGGTTCCAGCTCGCCGCGGAAAAGGGCCATGCCGGTGCGCAGGCCACGCTCGGCAACCTCCTGTTCCAGAGCGGCAAGGTGGTGCGCGGTCTCGCCATGATGACGGCCGCCCTGGAGCGTGCCGCGCCTGCCGACCGCTCCTGGATACGTTCCATGCAGGAGGAGGCGTTCGCCGTGGCGCCCGAGGCCGACCGCCGCACGGCGATCTCGCTGGCCGACGACTTCCTCACCAAGGGCGTCAACCAGTAGGCGAATGCCGGCCGGGCCGCGAAAAGGTCCGTTCGCTATGCCGCCGCGAGGTCGAGCTCGACGGCGACCGGCACATGGTCCGACGGTTTTTCCCACACCCGCACGTGCTTTTCGATCGACGCGGACGAAAAGCGGTTGGCCGCCTCGGGCGACAGCAGCAGGTGGTCGATGCGGATGCCGTTGTTCTTCTGCCAGGCGCCGCCCTGATAATCCCAGAAGGTGAAGGTGTCGGGCGCGTCGGTCACGGCGCGGATCGCCTCGGTGA
>DAOKZN010000211.1:0-4601 GCA_035325625.1 Mesorhizobium sp.
CTTCAAGGACATATTGATGGCCATCGAGGAGAAGGCGCGCATCCCCTTCCAGGCCTCGATGATCGACCGTGCCGAGGAACTGGTGGACCGGCGGCTGCGGCGGGAGGTGCGCGCGATAGACGGCGTAGGCGCGGCGGTGGCGGCCGTCACCGCGCCGCGCTGCATCTGCTCCAACTCGCGCAGCGAGCGCATCGCCTTCATGCTGGAGAGGACCGGGCTTTCACCGCTGTTTGCAGGCCGCATCTTCTCGGCGCTCGAAACGCCCACGGCCAGGACCAAGCCGGCGCCGGACGTGTTCCTCTACGCGGCCGAGACGCTGGGCGCCCGGCCGGCCGACACCTTCGTGATCGAGGATTCCGTGCACGGCATCGCCGGCGCGCGGGCGGCGGGCATGCGGGTGATCGGCTTCACCGGCGCCACCCACAGCTATCCCGGCCATGCGGATGCGCTGACCGAGGCGGGCGCGGAGACGGTCATCCGCCGCTGGGCCGAGCTGAACGGCGTGCTCGCAGCCCTGTCCGCATGGTCCGAGCACGCCTGATCCTAGCCGCCGACATCCGCTCAGCGCGGGATGTCGGACATGTGCGTCTGCGCCGGCGCCTGGGCGGGGGCGGCGGCGACGGGTGCGGGCTTCTTTTTCCTGCGCACCGCCTTGCGCACCGGCTTTTCCTCGTCCGCGGCCGCCGCCTTGGGCGGGCCCTCGTCGAAGCCGGCGAAGACCTGATAGGTGTTGGCGGTGGGCAGCGGCACGCTGACGTTGGGATCGTTGAACACGAACTGGGTCGCGGCCGAGGTGTCGCCGATCTGGACCTTGTATTGATGAAGCTGGGAATAGAGCACCTGGCTGCCCTGCACCACCACGATGCGGATGGGCATGGTGATGGTGCCGGCCCCGCCGACCGGCCCGGGCACCACCTTGCCGGCCACGGCGACGTTCATGGTCAGCGTGCCGTCGGTGCGGCTGCAGTCGCGCGTCACGTCCGAGATCGCCGCCTGGTAGACCAGCTTGGAGGCGTCGTCCTGGCCGCCGCGGGTATAGGTGCTGAAATAGGCGGTGCCCTCGCGCAGCGTCACCTTCGGGCAGTAGGCGCGAAGGTCGCTGGCCTTGACCTTGGGTGTATCCGGCTTGAGGGCGCCGTTGTCCAAAGCCTTGCCGACCGATTGACATCCGGCGACGCTGAGCACAAAGCCGGCCACCATCAGGCCCGCAGCAAAGCGGCCGTTGAACGAACGAAACACCATGAACTGGACTTCCCTCTGGCAAAGCTGGTGTCCTATAGCAACCCAACGGCGAAAATGCGACTGACGAAGCGTAGAAATCCACTTGCCCGTCACTGCGAAGCGGGCCTGCCAGCAACGGACGGCGAACGATGCGCTATGTGAGCACACGCGGGGAAGCGCCCGCTCTTGGATTTTCCGATGCGGTCCTGACCGGGCTGGCACGCGACGGCGGGCTCTACGTGCCGCAGGAGTGGCCGCAGTTCTCAACAGCCGAAATCCGCGACATGCGCGGCCTTGCCTATCCGGACCTGGCCATCCGCGTGCTGACGCCCTTCCTGGGCGGAGAGATCGCGGCCGGCGTGTTCGAGAAGCTGGTGCGCGAAGCCTATGCCACCTTCCGCCATGCCGCCACCTGCCCGCTGGTGCAGATCGGCCCCAACGGCTTCGTCCTCGAACTGTTCCACGGGCCGACGCTGGCCTTCAAGGACGTGGCCATGCAACTGCTGGCCCGGCTCATGGACCATGTGCTGGCCGAGCGCGGGCAGCACGCCACGATCGTGGGCGCCACCTCCGGCGACACCGGCGGCGCGGCGATCGAGGCCTTCGGCGGGCGCGAGCGTACGGACGTGTTCATCCTGTTCCCGCATGGCCGAGTCTCGCCCGTGCAGCAACGCCAGATGACGACGTCGCCGGCCGGAAACGTGCATGCGCTGGCCATCGAGGGCAATTTCGACGATTGCCAGGGCCTGCTGAAGGACATGTTCAACGACCACGCCTTCCGCGACCGCATCGCGCTGTCGGGCGTGAATTCGATCAACTGGGCGCGCATCATGGCCCAGATCGTCTATTACTTCTCGTCGGCCCTGTCGCTCGGCGCGCCCGACCGGCCGGTCTCCTTCACCGTGCCGACCGGCAATTTCGGCGACATATTCGCCGGTTACGCCGCCAAGCGCATGGGCCTGCCGGTGGAGCGGCTGGTGATCGCCACCAACGACAACGACATTCTGGCGCGCACGCTGGCAAGCGGCGAATACCGCATGAAGGAAGTGGTGGCGACCACCTCGCCTTCGATGGACATACAGATATCGTCCAATTTCGAGCGGCTGCTGTTCGAGGCGGCGGGCCGCGACGCCGCAGCGGTGCGCCGCTATATGGGCGCGCTGAAGCAGTCGGGCGCGTTCACCATCGAGCCGGCCGCCCTGGAGCGCATCCGCGCCGAGTTCGACGCCGGCCGCGCCACGTCGGACGAGGCGGCGCAAACCATCCGCGAAACCTGGTCGGGGAGCGGCTATCTGCTCGATCCGCACACCGCCACGGGCGTGCATGTCGCCGCCGGCCGTCCGGCGGGCGCCACGCCGATGGTGGTGCTGGGCACCGCCCACCCGGCCAAGTTCCCGGCGGCGGTGGAAGCGGCCAGCGGCGTGAACCCCGCCCTGCCCGACCGGCTTGCCGCAATGATGCAGGCGCAGGAACGATTCACGGTACTTCCATCGGACCTGAAAATGGTGGAAGATCATATCAGCCGCCGCTCGCGGGCGGCGCGGTAAGGAGTTCTAGAGCCTTCCATGGCTACACGGAAACATTCTGTTTCTCGTTTGGCGAGCCGATCCACCAGAAAGGATGCGAAGGCCGATGTGGTTCATCGGCCGAGCGGCCTGACGCCGTGGGCGGCCGTCAAACGGAAACCCTGCCCGTCGATTTGCTGTTCGCAAATCGACAAACAGATATTCCCTGCCGATCGAACTCGTCCCGGTTCGCAGAACCGGGGGTCGATCGGTGGGCCGGGCCGGTTCGGTCCAAATCCTTCGGTCTTCGCCTTGTGCGGGCCAACAGCCCGCCCGGCGTCGAAGGCCTCGGCCTTGTACCAAACCATCACCGGCAGAATGCTTCCGGGTAACCATGAAAGGCTCTAGCCATATGGGTGTTGAGGTAAGCCGTCTGTCGAACGGCCTGACAGTCGCCACCGAAACCCTTCCCAGCATCGAATCCGTCGCTCTCGGGGTGTGGGTCAAGTCCGGCGCCCGCAACGAGCGCGAGGAGGAGCACGGCATCGCCCATCTGCTCGAGCACATGGCGTTCAAGGGCACGAAGCGGCGCAGCGCCTTCGAGATCGCCTCGGAGATCGAGAATGTCGGCGGCGAGATCAACGCCGCCACCAGCGTCGAGACCACCTCGTTCTACGCCCGGGTGCTGAGCGACGACGTGCCGCTCGCAGTCGACATCCTGTCCGACATCCTGCAGGAATCCGAGTTCGACCCCGACGAGCTTGATCGCGAGCAGAACGTGATCCTGCAGGAGATCGGCGCTGCCCACGACACGCCCGACGACATCGTCTTCGACCGCTTCACCGAGACGGCGTTCCGCCACCAGACCATCGGCCGCTCGATCCTCGGCACGCCCGAGACGGTGCGGTCCTTCACCTCCCGCCAGCTTCACGACTTCATGGAGCGCCAGTACGGCGCCGAGCGCATGGTGGTGGTGGCGGCCGGCGACGTCCGGCACGATGCCTTCGTGAAGGAGGTGGAGGCCAGGCTCGGCGGCTTCCGCCCGAAGGCCGACAGCGTCGCGCCCAGCTATGCGCAATATGTCGGCGGCGATTTCCGCGAGGATCGCGACCTGATGGACGCGCAGGTGGTGCTGGGCTTCGAGGGCCGCGCCTACCATGTGCGCGACTTCTACGCCTCGCAGGTCCTGTCGATGATCCTGGGCGGGGGCATGTCGTCGCGCCTGTTCCAGGAGGTGCGGGAGCGGCGCGGCCTGTGCTATTCCGTCTATGCCTTCCACTGGGGCTTTTCCGACACCGGCATCTTCGGCGTGCATGCCGCCACCGGCCAGGCCGACATCGCCGAGCTGGTGCCGGTCATCGTGCGCGAACTACAGAAGGCGGGCGAAGGCATCGGCCAGGAAGAGCTGGACCGGGCCCGCGCCCAATATCGCGCCGGCCTCATCATGTCGGGCGAAAGCCCCGCCAGCCGCGCCTCGCAGATCGCACGGCAGCTGCTGCTGTTCGGCCGCCCCATCCCCAAGGAAGAGCTGATGGAGCGCCTTTCCGCGCTGACGGTGGAGCGGCTGAGGGATCTGTCGTCGCGGCTTTTCTCCACCAAGCCGACGCTTGCCGCCGTCGGCCCCGTGGGCACGCTCGCGCCCTACGAAGCCATCCTCGAAACGCTCCCGGGCGTGGAGGCCTCGGCGCGAAGGCTGGCCGTCTGACAGCCCGGCCGGGACATCGTGCTCGCGCTCCCGTTCTTCCGCCGGGAACTGCCGGCCCTGGAGGGGGAAAAGGTCCGGCTGCGCCTGCCGGCCTCCCGCGACTATCGCGAATGGTCGCAGCTGCGCGGCGAAAGCCGCGCCTTCCTGGAGCGCTGGGAGCCGCGCTGGAT
>DAOKZN010000212.1:0-4598 GCA_035325625.1 Mesorhizobium sp.
AAAACCCGCCGGCCGTTGCGGGTTCTTCGCCCCCGGGCCGGACCCGGGAGAGGGCAGAGCAGGCCAGGGGAAGTCAGACCGTAGTGGTCGTTTTTTTGGCCGGGGTTTTGGTGAAACGGGCGCGCGCGAAATCCCGCTCCGGCACAAGGCCGGAAGCGCTCTTCGCCATAGAAGCCACAGACAAGGCGCGCATGGAAAGCTCCGTCACGCGCGGCATATCGCGCGAACGGCTCGAAGAGTCAATGGCCGAAGAATCAATGGATTGCGCCGGCGGCCTTTGCATTATTGCGGCGCTGCACCAGGATCAGCCCGCCGGCGACGATGAGCGCCGCCCCGATTCCGATCCGCGCGCCGGGCAGGTCGCCGAACGCCAGATAGCCGACGATGACGGACCCCAGCAGTTCGAGATAGGACAGAGGCGCGAGCACCGAGGCCTCCGCATGGCGGAAGGCGCTGATGGTCATGAAATGGCACGCAGCCGAGATCGCGCCCATCAGCAGCAGAAGGCCCAGTTCCTGCCCCGTGGGCAGCGACCAGTTCCAGGCGGCCAGCGGCGCAAGGAGCACGGACCCGAACAGGCACTGGAAGGCGAGCGTGCTGACCGGATCGCTGGCGCGGGACGCCTTGCGCGTGGCGATGATGTACAGGGCAAAGAGCGCGCCGGCGGCAACCCCCAGCAGCAGGCCGGCATTCAGGCCGCCGGCGGGATTGACCACGATGATCGCGCCGAGAAAGCCGAAGGCCAGCGCCGCCAGCTTTCGCGGCGTCAGGGCCTCGCCCAGCAGCACCACCGACAGGACCGCCGCCAGGATGGGGCCGACGAAATAGGCGCTGGTCACGTCGGCCAGCGGCGAGAAGGCGATCGCCGCGAAGAAGAAGCACATCGAGGCGGCGGCGAAGAAGGTGCGCAGGGCATGCGCCGGCAACTGCTCGCGCGGCAGGAAATGCCTGCCCCGGCGCCCGATCGCCCAGGGCAGCACGAAGACGCAGGAGAAGGCATAGCGCGCCCAGCTTATGTAGAGCGGCGAATGCGCGGCGCTCAGCGCCTTGGCGATGCCGTCCACGGTGGGCACGAGCAGCATCGCCGCCGCCATCAGGGCAAGGCCCAGCAGCACGGAGGGAGAAGGCTGGGTGGTCACGGTCTGGCCGGCCCCGTCGAGCACTGATCGTCTGGCACCGTCCGGCTGCATGCCCTTGCGGCGCGGTTGCCGCCGGGAGCGGCCGGATGGAGTCAGGCCGACAGCGCCACGTATCTGGCGATGATGGCATCGCCCATCGCCGCGGTGCCGACTTCCTGCTTGCCTTCCGACATGATGTCCTTGGTGCGCAGGCCGTCGTCGAGCACGGCGGCAATCGCCGCTTCCAGCCGGTCGGCCTCGGCCACCATGTTGAAGGAATAGCGCAGGCACATGGCGAACGACGCGATCATGGCGATCGGGTTGGCGATGCCGCGGCCGGCGATGTCCGGCGCCGAGCCGTGCACCGGCTCGTAGAGCGCCTTGCGCTTGCCGGTCCTGGCATCCGGCGCGCCCAGCGAGGCCGAGGGCAGCATGCCGAGCGAGCCGGTGAGCATGGCCGCCACGTCCGACAGCATGTCGCCGAACAGATTGTCGGTGACGATGACGTCGAACTGCTTGGGCCAGCGCACGAGCTGCATGCCGCCGGCATCGGCCAGCATGTGGTCGAGCTTCACGTCGGCATATTTCGCCTTGTGCGTGGCGGTGACGACCTCGTTCCACAGCACGCCCGACTTCATGACGTTGCGCTTTTCCATCGAGGTGACGTGGTTCTTGCGCGTGCGCGCCAGCTCGAAGGCGACGCCCGAGATGCGTTCGATCTCAAACGTGTCGTAGACCTGCGTGTCGATGGCCCGCTTCTGGCCGTTGCCGAGGTCGATGATCTGCTTGGGCTCGCCGAAATAGACGCCGCCGGTCAGTTCGCGCACGATCAGGATGTCCAGCCCCTCGACCACCTCCTGCTTGAGCGACGAGGACGCCGCCAGCGCCGGATAGCAGATGGCGGGGCGCAGGTTGGCGAACAGCTCCAGATCCTTGCGCAGGCGCAGCAGCCCGGCCTCCGGGCGCACCTCGTAGGGCACGGCATCCCATTTCGGGCCGCCGACGGCGCCGAACAGCACGGCGTCCGCGGCCAGCGCCTTTTGCATGTCCGCTTCCGAGATCGCCTGGCCGTGTGCGTCGTAGGCGCATCCGCCGACCAGCCCCTCGTCGGTCTCGAAGCCGGCGCCGAAGCGCTCGTTCAGGACCGCGATGAGTTTCTTCACCTCCGCCATGGCCTCGGGGCCGATGCCGTCGCCGGGGAGCAGGAAGAGCTTTTTCGTGGTCATGAAGATGTTTCCCGAGGATTTTTTGAAGAACCGCGGCCTTGCTAAACGCCGCACGCGCGACGCGCAAGCCGAAACAAAGGGGATGGCTCGCGCCAAGCCCTCGAACCGGCATGCCGGCCGCGATCCATCACGAAATCGGGGTTCGAGAACGTCACCTTGGAAGCGCCTCGCCGCCGGGGGCTACCCCTATTGCGGCGGCGGCAGCGCCTTCTCCATGGTCGCGCGGGCCTCGGCCGGCCATTCGCCGAGCGCGGGCCATGTCTCGGGCTTGCCGTCGTCGCTGCGGCGGGCGAAATAGAGTTTTCGGGCGGAGGCGTCGATGGCCATGAAGCCGTCATTGCCGCCGCAGGCATGCGGCACGCAGCCCTCGCCATAGAGCAGGCCCGAGCCGGTCTTTTCGGGCGCCGCGCTGACCAGAAGGCTGGTCGTCATCTCGGCCAGGCGATCGCCGAGCAGATCGACCGCGGCCCGGTAGACCGCCTCGTTGCGGAGGGAATCGACGATGCCGTCATATGTCGCGGCCTCGACGTCCTTCCAGCCCGTGCCGGGCTCGGGCGCGAAGGTCAGGTTGCCGGCCAACTCGAAGCCGGTCGCGGGCGACCATCTCGTCACCACGCCGTTGCCGCCTGGCATCAGCCAGGGCACGAAATAGAGCGCATCGTCGCCCACCGCCGTCACCGGCGCACCGCAATCGTCCTCGCCCATGCCGGCGCGCTGGACGTTGCCGTCACCGTCCTTCCAGACCATGACCTTGGCCGGTCCGCAGGCATTGCCGCCGTCGCCGACGTCGAACAGCGCCACCTCCACCTCGCCGATCCTGGCGATCCTGTCGAAATAGACGACGTAGTTGCGCGCCAGCTCCTTGCCCTCGAAGGCCAGCGTCTTCTCGCCATATTCCTCGGTCTGGGTGACGGTGAGCTGGCCGCCGGCAAAGGGGATGGGCGCCTGCGGCTCGCCGTCCTCCTGGGCGGATGCCGCCCCCGCCGACAGAAGCAGGAGCGACAGCGCGCAGCATGCGAAAACGGACGAACGCGTCATGGCATTCTCCTTTTCAGGGAGGTTTCCGGATGCCGCGGCCGGCAGAACGGCCCGCTCAGCGCCCATCAGGCCCCTATCACGCCCCCATTACGCCCAGGGCCGGCTTTCGGCGTTCTTCTGCTCGAAGCTGGCGATGGCGCCGGCCTTCTCCATGGTCAGCCCGATGTCGTCGAGGCCGTTGAGCAGGCAATGCCGCTTGAAGTCGTCCAGGTCGAAGGTGATGACGCCGCCGTCCGGCCCGCGGATTTCCTTGGCCTCCAGGTCGACCGAGATGGTGGCGTTGGCGCCGCGCGAGGCGTCGTCCAGCAGCTTTTCCAGGTCCTCGGGGCTGACCGTGATGGGCAGGATGCCGTTCTTGAAGCAGTTGTTGTAGAAGATGTCGGCGAACGAGGTGGAGATCACGCAGCGGATGCCGAAGTCGAGCAGCGCCCAAGGCGCATGCTCGCGGCTCGAGCCGCAGCCGAAATTGTCGCCGGCGACCAGGATCTTGGCATCGCGATAGGCGGGCTTGTTGAGCACGAAATCGGGGTTTTCCGAACCGTCCTCGTTGTAGCGCATCTCGGCGAACAGGCCCTTGCCGAGCCCGGTGCGCTTGATCGTCTTCAGATAATCCTTGGGGATGATCATGTCGGTGTCGACATTGACGATCGGCAGGGGCGCGGCGACGCCGGTGAGCTTGGTGAACTTGTCCATGGCTTGGCCCGTCTCTTCGGTTGCGGGAATTTCGCTGCGTCCGGGTTTACACAAAGCCGGCGCCGAATCAAAGGGCCAAAGGGCGGCCCTCAGATCACGTTCAATTCCCGGAAGGCCCGTCCCTCGGCCACGCGCGCGTAGCCGAAGGCCGAGCAGTCGATGCTGCGGTAGCCGCCGTGGACGATCAGCTCGGCCAGCGCCCGGCCGACCGCCGGCGCCTGCTGCAACCCGTGGCCGGAGAAGCCGTTGGCGAACAGGAAGTTGGCCACCTGAGGATGCGGGCCGATCACGGCGTTCTGGTCGAGCACGTTGTAGTCGTAGTGGCCGACCCAGGCGCGCGTCATCTTGATCGCCTCGAAGCTGGGGATGCGGGCGGCCAGAACCGGCCAGATCTCGTTCTCGAACAGGGCCCAGTCGGGCTCGAAATCTGTCGGGTCGGCGGCCTGCTCGCCCTCCTCGCTCTCGGCACCGCCGGTGATGTAGACCGAGCCTTCCGGCCGCACATAGATGCCGGAGGGATCGA
>DAOKZN010000213.1:0-4587 GCA_035325625.1 Mesorhizobium sp.
GGCAACCGCGCGCGCGATCGCCACGCGCTGCTGCTCGCCGCCCGACAGTTCGGAGGGCCGGTGCTGCGCCCGCTGTCCGATCTGCATGTAGTCGAGGAGCTGCGCCGCCCGCTCGGCCGCGTCCTTGCGCGGCAGGCCCTTGATGAGCTGCGGCATCATGATGTTCTCCAGCGCGGAGAACTCGGGCAGCAGATGATGGAACTGGTAGACGAAGCCGATGTCGTTGCGGCGGATGGCCGTGCGCTCGTCGTCGGACAGCCGCCCGCAGGCGCGCCCGCCCAGGATGACGTCGCCGGCGTCCGGCCGCTCCAGCAGCCCGGCCGTGTGCAGAAGCGTGGACTTGCCGGTGCCCGAGGGTGCCACCAGCGCCACCATCTCGCCGCGCCGCAGCGAGAAATCGGCGCCGTCCAGCACCGTCAGCCGCCGCTCGCCCTGCACATAGTGGCGCTCGACGCCTCTCAGCTCGATGATCGAGGCCGCGCTCATTCGTACCTCAACGCCTCGACCGGGTCGAGCCGCGCCGCCCGCCAGGCGGGAAACAGCGTCGCCAGGAAGGAAAGGATCAGCGCCATGGCGACCACGGAAAGGGTCTCGCCCGCATCCATCTTGGCCGGCAACTGGCTGAGGAAGTAAAGCTCGGGGTTGAACAGCACCGTGCCGGAAACCCAGGAGAAGAACTCGCGGATGCGCTCGATGTTGAGACAGATGACGATGCCGAGCGCCACCCCGGCCAGCGTGCCGACCACGCCGATCGCCGCCCCTGTCATCAGGAAGATGCGCAGCACCGCCCCGCGCGTCGCCCCCATGGTGCGCAGGATGGCGATGTCGTGGCCCTTGTCCTTCACCAGCATGACCAGGCCGGAAATGATGTTGAGCGCCGCCACCAGCACGATCAGCGTCAGGATCATGAACATGACGTTGCGCTCCACCTGCAGCGCGGAGAAGAAGGTCTGGTTGCGCTGGCGCCAGTCGGTCATGTAGATCTGCCGCTGCGCCGCCTCCTCGATCTTCGGTTTCAGCGCGTCCACGGCATCGGGATTGTCGACATAGACCTCGATGCTCTGCACCCGGCCTTCCATGTTGAAATAGAGCTGTGCCTCCGAAAGCGGCATGTAGACGATGGAGCTGTCATATTCCGACATGCCCACCTCGAAGATGGCCGTGACGGGATAGCCCTTCAGCCGCGGCGTGGTGCCCAGCGGCGTCACGTCGCCCTCCGGCGAGATCAGCGTGATGGTGTCGCCCAGCGCCAGCCCGAGGTTCTCGGCCATGCGCCGGCCGATGGCCACGCCCTCGCCGCCGTCGAAGTCGGCCAGCGAGCCCTGCCTGACATTGTCGGCCACCAGCGCGATGCGGGACAGGTCCTCGCCGCGGATGCCGCGCACCAGCACGCCGGTGCCGGAGCCCACATTGCCCTGCGCCAGCGCCTGCCCGTCGATCAGCGGGATCGCGTATTTGACCCCGGAAACGCCGTCGATGCGCCTGGCCAGCTCGGCATAGTCCTCCAGCGGCATGTCCACCGGCGTGACGACAAGATGGCCGTTGATGCCCAGGATGCGGGTAAGCAGTTCCGCGCGGAAACCGTTCATCACCGCCATCACCACGATCAGCGTGGCAACGCCCAGCATGATGCCGAGGAAGGAGATCGAGGCGATGACGGAGATCACCGTCTCCTTGCGCCGCGAGCGCAGGTAGCGCCAGGCCACCATGCGCTCGAAGCCGGAGAACGGCCCGGCGGGCGCCGCCTCCTTGACCGCGGCCTCGCTCATGCGCCGGCGCCGAGGCGTTGCAGGGCGGCGGCAATGGAAAGCGTCTCGCGCTCGCCGCTCTTGCGGTTCTTCAGCTCGACCTCGCCGGCAGCCGCGCCGCGCGGTCCGACGATGACCTGCCACGGCAGGCCGATCAGGTCGGCGGTTGCGAATTTCGCGCCCGCGCGCTGGTCGGTGTCGTCATAGAGCACATCCTTGCCGGCCGCCGTCAGCGTCGCATAGAGCTCCGCGCAGATGCGGTCGCAATCGGCGTCGCCCGCCTTCATGTTGATGAGCCCGAGATCGAACGGCGCCACCGCCTCCGGCCAGATGATGCCGTTCTCGTCGTGGCTCGCCTCGATGATGGCCGCGATCAGGCGCGAGGGGCCGATGCCGTAGGAGCCCATGGAGACAAAATGGTCCTTGCCGTCGGGGCCGGTCACCTTGGCGCCCATGGGCTTGGAATATTTCTCGCCGAAGTGGAAGATGTGGCCGACCTCGATGCCGCGCGCCGAAAGCCGGTCGCCTTCCGGCACCTTCTCCCAGGCCGCCTCGTCGTGCATCTCGTCGGTGGCGGCGTAGGGCGTCGTCCACTGCCTGACGATGCCGCCGATCTCCCCGTCATCGGTGAAATCGACATCCGCGCCGGGCACCGGCAGCGAGAGGAAGTCGCGGTGGCAGAAGACCTGGCTTTCGCCGGTGTCGGCCAGGATGATGAATTCGTGGCTGAGGTCGCCGCCGATCGGCCCGGTGTCGGCCCGCATCGGGATCGCCTGCAGGCCCATGCGCGTGAAGGTGCGCAGATAGGCCACGAACATGCGGTTGTAGGCCGCCTTCGCTCCTTCGTAGTCGAGGTCGAAGGAATAGGCGTCCTTCATCAGGAACTCGCGGCTGCGCATCACCCCGAAGCGCGGCCGCACCTCGTCGCGGAACTTCCACTGGATGTGATAGAGGTTGAGCGGCAGGTCCTTGTAGGACTTGACGTAGGAGCGGAAGATCTCCGTCACCATCTCCTCGTTGGTGGGGCCGTAGAGCATGTCGCGCTCGTGCCGGTCCTTGATGCGCAGCATCTCCTTGCCATAGTCGTCGTAGCGGCCGCTCTCGCGCCACAAATCGGCCGACTGGATGGTGGGCATCAGGATTTCCAGCGCGCCGGCGCGGTCCTGCTCCTCGCGCACGATGCGGCAGACCTTGTCCAGCACCTTCTTGCCCAGTGGCAGCCACGAGAAGCTTCCCGCCGCCTGCTGGCGGATCATGCCGGCACGCAGCATCAGCCGGTGCGAGACGATCTCGGCCTCGCGCGGATTTTCTTTCAGTATAGGCAGGAAGTAACGCGACAAACGCATGGCTGGTCCGTGAAAGAGGGGCGCCTGCCGGAATCGGCACGGCGCAAGGCTTGCTTGCACCGGCTTCATAGCCATTTCGTGACCGCTTGGAAACCCGCAGCGCCGCACTGCAGGCGTGTCTCAGAACTGCTCTTAGGGCTGCTCTTTTTTCCAGCAGGGAACGCCGTTCCATTGTGCAGTGCAGCACATGATTGCCCGTTTCATCGTAAAATTTTTCGTGACATCTTCAGCGGCAATGGTCTAGTGTATGCTAATAATCGAGAGGACAGAGCAACATCTGTTCTCCTACGCGGTCAAAGTCTTGGGAGGATGCGATCTAGGCGCGGTAATTCGCTGCCGCCGGACACCGGAAAGCAGATCGGACGCGTTCAACTGCAAGGCTTCGGGCCTTGCATTTTTTTTGGGCAATTGCCGGCAATGCTTGTTTGACAGGCGAAACGGAAAGGCGCCGCCGACCGCTCGGCGCGCGCCGTCAGTTGAATTCGGGATAGATGTGCGGAATGTCGTCTATGCCGAGGCCGAGGCCCCTCGTCACGCCGTAGAAAGCGCCCAGAAGCAGCACGGTCACCACCGTGGTCCACAGCATGGCGCGCAGCATGTGCGGCCCGCGCGGCGCGCTGGAAACCGTGCCCAGCGTCACGTCGCCGTCGTCGTCCTGCGTCTTGACGCCGAACGGCAGCACCGCGAACAGCACCAGCCACCAGGTGACGAAGAACAGGGCGAGGAACGAGACCCAGTTCATGCTTGCTCCAGTTCCACCAGCGTCCCGGAAAAATCCTTCGGGTGAAGGAAAAGCACCGGCTTGCCGTGCGCGCCGGTCTTTGGCGTGCCGTCACCCAGCACGCGCGCGCCTGCCGCCTTGAGCCGATCGCGCGCGGCCAGTATGTCGTCCACCTCGTAGCAGAGGTGGTGCATGCCGCCGGACGGGTTCTTCTCCAGGAAGCCGGCGATCGGCGAGGTTTCCCCGAGCGGCTCCAGAAGCTCGATCTTGGTGTTGCCCACGTTCACGAACACCACCGTCACGCCGTGCTCCGGCAGCGCCTGCGGCGCGCTCACGCCGGCGCCGAGCGTGTCGCGGTAGGTGGCGCTCGCCGCGGCGAGGTCCGGCACTGCGATGGCGACATGGTTGAGGCGACCGAGCATAGGTATCTCCTTGTCAGGCAGTCGGCAGATCGGCAGTTGGCAGTCGAATGCGGTAAATCGGTGTCGGCCTCGCGTCTGCACCGACTGCCGACTGCCGACTGCCGATCTGCCACCTCCTCACCTCGTCACGAACACCGTCACCAGCGGCTTCTTACCCCAGGCTTCGTTGGCCGCGGCGCGCACGGCGCGGCGCACGGATTCCTGCACGAGGTCGAGGTCTTTTCGGCGCTGGCGCGGGATCGAGTCCACCGCGCCGATTGCCGCATCCAGCATCAGCTCTTCCAGCGCATCGCCGGCGGCGTCGGCCTCGGCCACGCCGACCGCCACGAGATCCGGGTCGCCGGCCATCT
>DAOKZN010000214.1:0-4586 GCA_035325625.1 Mesorhizobium sp.
TCCTCCATGGAGCGGATCAGCTCCTTCAGGTTCTCCAGCCGCCCCGGCGCCTCGGCCGAGCGGTCGTTCTTCCACATGTCGGTGTAGCCGCTCTCCTCCAGTATGGTCTCGGCCAGCTCCGTATGCGGCGTGGTCTCCAGAAGCCCCTGCCAGCGGGCGAAATTGGCCGCCACCTCGCGCAGCGCCGCGCGCGGCTTCGGCTTCAGCTCGTCGCTTTCGGCCAGCCTGGCGGCCGCTTCCAGCATGGGAATGCGCATGGAGCGCGCCGTGTCGTGGACCTGGCGGATGGCGGCCTCGCCCAGCCCGCGCTTGGGCACGTTGACGATGCGCTCGAAGGCGAGGTCGTCGGCGCCCTGCGCCACCACGCGCAGATAGGCCAGCGCGTCGCGGATCTCCTGGCGCTCGTAGAAGCGCGGGCCGCCGATGACGCGGTAGTTCAGGCCGATCTCGATGAAACGGTCCTCGAAGGAACGCATCTGGAAGGAGGCGCGCACGAGGATGGCCATGTCGTTGAGGGCGTGGCCCTTGCGCTGCAGCGTTTCGATCTCCTCGCCGACCGCGCGCGCTTCCTCGTCCGAATCCCAGGCGGCGTGGACCGTGACCTTGGGGTCCTCCGGGCTCGGCCGGTCGGTGAACAGCGTCTTGCCCAGCCGCCCCTCATTGTGGGCGATGAGGTGGGAGGCCGCGCCCAGGATATGGGCGGTGGAGCGATAGTTGCGCTCCAGCCGGATGACGACGGCGCCCGGAAAGTCCTTCTCGAAGCGCAATATGTTGTCCACCTCCGCCCCGCGCCAGCCGTAGATCGACTGGTCGTCGTCGCCGACGCAGCAGATATTGACCTTGTTTTCGGGCCGCACCGCCGCCTTCGGCGGCTGGCCCTGCGCGGGCGCGCCCGAAACGTCGGGCGGGCGGCGGTCGCCGCCTCGGCCTTCGGCCGTTTGGACGGCGCTTCCCGTCTTCGGTCTCTGGGCAAGCAGGCGCAGCCACATATATTGGGCGGTGTTGGTGTCCTGGTATTCGTCCACCAATATGTATTTGAATTTCCTGTGGTATTCGGCCAGCACGTCATGGTGCTTGCGGAAGATGCGGATCGGGTGCAGCAGAAGGTCGCCGAAGTCGCAGGCGTTCAGCGCCGTCAGCCGCTCCTGATAGGCCCGGTAAAGCTCGCGCCCCTTGCCGTTGGCGAAGGCGCGGGCCTCGCCTTCGGGAATCTCGTCGGGGCCGAGCCCCTTGTTCTTCCAGCCGTCGATCATCTGCGCGAAGGTGCGCGGCGCCCAGCGCTTGTCGTCCAGCCCCTCGGCCTGGATGATCTGCTTGATGAGGCGCGTGACGTCGTCGGTGTCGAGGATGGTGAAGCCGCTCTTCAGGCCGGCCAGTTCGGCGTGGCGGCGCAACAGCTTCACGCCGATGGAGTGGAAGGTGCCGAGCCAGGGCATGCCTTCGACATTGCCTTCGCCGATCAGCATGGCGATGCGGTTCTTCATCTCGCGGGCGGCCTTGTTGGTGAAGGTCACGGCCAGGATCTGCGAGGGGAAGGCGCGGCCGGTGGCCAATATGTGGGCGATGCGGGTGGTCAGCACGCGCGTCTTGCCGGTGCCGGCGCCGGCCAGCACCAGCACGGGGCCTTCCGTGGTCTCGACCGCAAGCCTCTGCTCGGGGTTCAGCCCCTTGAGATAGTCGGGCTCGCCGCCCTGGCCATGGCGCGCGGCCATGGCGCGCGCGGCAATGCCCGACGGGGCTGGCTGCGGCGTGGGCGCGGGCTCGTCGAAGAAGGGCATATCGTCGGGAAAGTTCGGCATCGCACCCGCATGTAGTGATTCGTCACCGAAAGGCCAGAAGTGTCTCCCTTTCGCGTCCGAATGCAAGCCGCGCGCTCGCGGCGATCCGGCCGCTCACTTCCTCGTGATTCGACCGTCACGGCATCCGGTCTATCCTTGACACTCCACCGTATCCGAGGAGGCCGGACGCATGGCAGGCACCCGCACCACCCCGCTGATAACGCAGGCGATGATCGACGCCTATGACGAATATACGCATCTCACGCTCGATCGCCGCGGCTTCATGGAGAAACTGACGAGAATGGCCGGGTCCGGCGCGGCCGCGGCGGCAATCGTGCCGCTTCTGGCGGCAAATTCCGCCAGCGCCGCGATCGTGGCGGAGGACGACGGCCGCGTCAGCGGCCAGGACATCTCCTATCCCGGCAGCGACGGCGAGATGAAAGGCTATCTGGTGCGGCCTTCGGACCAGCAGGGCAGGCTGGGCACGGTCATCGTGGTGCACGAGAACAGGGGGTTGAACCCGCATATCCGCGACGTGGCGCGCAGGGTGGCGCTGGAAGGCTTCGTGGCGCTGGCCCCGGATTTCCTGTCGCCGCTGGGCGGCACGCCCGCCGACGAGGACAAGGCGCGCGACATGTTCACCAGGCTCGACCCGGCGCGGGTCGTGGCCGACGGGGTCGCCACCGTAGCCTATCTGAAAGGCTACGAGCACGGCAACGGCAAGGTCGGCGCCGTCGGCTTCTGCTGGGGCGGGGGCACGGTCAACATGCTGGCCGTCAACTCGCCGGATCTTGCCGCCGCCGTCGCCTATTACGGCGCGCAGCCCAAGGCCGAGGACGTACCGAAGATCAAGGCGGCCCTGCTGCTCCACTATGCCGGGCTGGACGAGCGCATCAATGCCGGCATCGACGCCTTCAGGAAGGCGCTCGACGCCAACCACAAGCAATATGCGATCCATATGTACGAGGGCGCCAACCACGCCTTCAACAACGACACGTCGGCGGCGCGCTACGACAAGGAGGCGGCGGATCTGGCCTGGGGCCGCACCATCGCCTTCTTCAAGGAAAGGCTGGCCTGAGCGGGCCGCGCGCCGACATTGGCGGCGAAGCGTCTCCTGAAATCCACACCGCCGCCGCGATTGGCCCGCCGGCGACGACTTTGTTCTTGCCCCCCGTGCATGGTGGGTTAAGTCTGTCGCGTCGGCGCGGGCGCGGCGCGATCCTGCACGCGTCCCGCCACCGATGCAGAGGACCGGGAATGGAAGACAATTTCGACAAGGCGGCGATCGCCGTCATCATCGTGTTCGGGGCGCTGATCCTGGGCGGCCTGATGGCGGCCAATCTGGTGGCGGGCGACCGAAACGGCTTCCTGTTCGCTCTCGGCGCGGCCTTCGTGGCCTGGATCGCCGGCCACACGATCCTGTTCGACCTGCCGCGCGTCTATGCGGTCCTCATCGCCCTGTCGGCCCTGATGGCGGTCGCCTCGACGCTGGCCTATGTTTTCTGAATCCGAGACGGCCGCGTGGCGGCTGTTTTTTAAACGCAGCCGCGCCTGGAACGCGCCTGCCTGAGGATGGCGCGCCAGCGGATCATGGCGAACGGGATCGGCTCCTTGTTGCTGGCGATGAGGAATATCTCGTTGTTGAGGTTCCTCAGCGAGCGCCAGAAATCATAATCGGTGATGCGAGGGTCGGCGGCCAGCCTGGCCGCCGTCGCCTCGATGTCGATCTCCATTTCCCGTTTCCCGAACCGACTCACCCCGCCGCCCTGCGCTGGAAGTTGCGATGGTCGGGGGTTCTCGGACGCTTCGCCGATTCGTTCAATCGCGGGGAACCGGCTTGTGCCCGTTCATGATTGATTAAGGTTAACGGGCAGGCCGGAGCCGGTCAGCCCTTGCGGCGGATGGCGATGGAACGGCCGGCGCGCTCGGGCATGGGCAGCGCCGCATGGGCGGCGCGCATGGCCTCGACTTTCGCCCACACATCGGCCGGGAAGGGGGCGACCTTCGGGCCGCTCATGTCGACATGCAGCGACAGCGTCTCGGAGGTGGCGGCCAGCCAGCCGTCGACATGGCGGATTTCCTGATAGGCCCGGATGCGCTTCTCGTCGCAGTCGAGAAGCTGGTAGGAAACGGTGACGCGGTCGTGCAGATGCAGTTCCTGCACGTAGCAGATGTGGACCTCTGCCGTGTAGATGGTGAGCCGCCGCTCGCGGGCGTAGGCTGCGCCGATGCCGAGCAGGTCGAGCGCGCGGTCGGAGCCCCGGTCGAACAGGACATTGTAGTAGGCCATGTTCAAGTGGCCGTTGTAGTCGATCCAGTCCTTCTCGATATCCAGCGGCTCGGAGACGAAGGGGCTCGCAGGAACCGCCCCCGAGGAGGCTCCCGGCGTGGTCGGCTGATCGGTCATCGAAATTTCCCTCTTGGTTGCTGGACAAAGGCCGCCGGGCGGCAGATTACGCTTCCAGTTCGATAGATACAGAACAATGGCCACGCTGGTCCATTCGCGGAGGAAAACATGGCTCTGAGCGACGTCGTGCCGGTGGAACGGAACGAAGCGGGCATCGCCGTTGTGCTCGGCATCCTCAAGCAGCGCTTCGGAGACCGCTTCCAGACCGGACAGTCCATCCGCGCCCAGCACGCGCACACCACGACCTACATCCCCACCCAGGCGCCCGACGGCGTGGTGTTTCCCGAATCGACCGCCGAGGTGCAGGAGGTGGTGCGCGCCTGCGCCGCGCATCGCGTGCCGGTCATCGCCTTCGGCGTCGGCTCCTCGCTGGAGGGCCACGTCAACGCGCCGGGCGGCGG
>DAOKZN010000215.1:0-4534 GCA_035325625.1 Mesorhizobium sp.
ACGCCCGGAACGGCGTGGATGTATCTGGTGCGCGACCTGGTGGCGGCCGCCAGCCTCGGCGCCGGGCGCCGGCGCGCCACCGGCGGCTATGCGCGCTCGCTGGCCTCGGTGCGGGCCTGGGCGGCCTTTGCCGGCGACGACCCCGTGCCGGGGCTGCTGGACATGCCGCTGACGGCGTGGCGGGGGCCGGGGGCGGCGTCGCGCGGGGCCCGCCGGCGGGGGGGGCGCGGCCGCCCGCCGCGGTCGGGGGGGGGGTAGTCAACCCGCCGCATCCTGCACCAGCCGTAGAGAGCACCCGCAGGCATGGCTCTCAAGAATGCCGCCACAAGACTGGTGAAACGGGCCGGCATCCGCGCCGGGCTGGAAGCCGTGGCGCTGACGCGGGCCGGCGCGCTGTGGCCTGCCGCCGGCGGTCGGGGCGTCATCTTCACGCTGCATCACGTGCGGCCGGCCGAGGCCAGGCCGCACGACCCCAACGCGCTGCTTTCGGTGACGCCGCAATTCCTGGACGAGGCGATCCGCGCCTGCGCGGAGAGCGGGCTGACGCCCGTGGCGCTGGAGGACCTGCCGCGCCTGCTGGCCGACCCTGCCGACCGGCGCCGCTTCGCCGCCTTCACGCTGGACGACGGCTACCGCGACAATGCCGAGCATGCGGCGCCGGTGTTCCGCCGCCACGGCGTGCCCTACACCATCTTCATCACGAAGGGCTTTGTCGAGCGCAGCCGCTCGGCATGGTGGGAGACGGCCGAAGCCCTCACCGCCAAACTGGACGAGGCGGAATTCGACTTCGGCGACGGCGCGGAAAAAGTGGAAATGCGCACGCGGGCGCAGAAGCTCGCCGCCTTCGACCGCTTCGGCCGTTTCATGCAGGCCGTGGACGAGGACGAGGCGGTCGCGCGGCTCGACCGGCTGGCTGCGGAGCACGGGCTCGACCCGCTCGCCATCGTCGACCGGCTGGCGATGGATGCGCGCGAGCTGCGCGAACTGGCGCGCGACCCGCTGGCGCGGTTCGGGGCGCACACGCTCACCCATGTCAACCTGCGCCGGGTCGGCGAAGCGCGCCTGCGCGACGAGCTCGCCGGCTCGGCCGGCGCGGTGGCCGCCTATGTCGGCAATGCGCCGCGCGCCTTCGCCTATCCTTACGGCTATGCCGCGGCGGTGGGCGAGCGCGAGGTGCGGGCAGCAGCCGACGCCGGCTTTGCGGTGGCAGTGACAACGCAGCCCGGCGTGCTGGGGCCGTGGAACCTTGCCCGGCCCACCGCCTTCGGCCGCGTCTCGCTGAACGGGCTCTACCAGAAGAAGCGGCTGGTCAAGGCGCTGATCTCGGGCGTGCCGTTCAAGCTGATGTAGCGGGCAGAGGCGCCGCATCACCCCCACCCCTAGCCCCTCCCCACCCCTAACCCCTTCCGACAAGGGGGAGGGGGATTTTTGCGGCCGTCTCGCTTCTCAATGTCGGTTTAAATTGCGCCGGGCGGTGACGCGCCGTGTTCCCCTCCCCCTTGTCGGAAGGGGTTAGGGGTGGGGATACGAGGCCGCACAGAAGAGATTACGCCCTAAAAGGCGGGGACCCACCCCCGCCTCTGCGCGACGATGAAACGCCCTAAATTCCCTCCACCAGCACGATCTCGCCGTCGGCGACCTTCTGGCGGATGGCGACGGCACGCTGGTACTCGGGCGAATGGTAGCAGTCATGCGCGGTGGCGAGCGAATCGAACTCGATGATGACGTTGCGGCCGCGGCCCGGCCCCTCGGCCTTCTCGTGCTCGCCGCCGCGCGCCAGGAACTTCGCCCCGAACCGCTCGAAGGCCAGCTTCGCGGCCTCGACATAGTCCTTGTAGCCCTCCGGATCGCGCACATCGACGCGGGCGATCCAATATCCCTTCGGCATTTCTGTCCTTCCCCTGTGGAGCCGGCCGCTCAGGCCGAGCGCATTTCCTGCAGAATAGCTTCGGCCGCCGCCCGCCTGTCAACCGCGCCGACGATCGGGCGGCCGACGACGAGATGGCTGGCGCCGTCGCGGATGGCGCGTGCCGGTGTCACCACGCGCTTCTGGTCGCCATGGGCGGCGCCCGCGGGGCGGATGCCGGGCGTGACCAGCGCAAGCTGCGGCCCGACGATGGCGCGCACGGCGGCCGCCTCCTCCGCCGAGCAGACGATGCCGCCCATGCCCGCCTCCAGCGCCTGGCGGGAGCGGCGCAGCACCAGGGCGCGCGGATCGTCGTCCCGGTAGCCGGCATCGGCCAGGTCCTGCCCGTCCATCGAGGTCAGCACGGTGACGGCGAGCAGGCAAAGGCCGCTGCCCCTGGCCGCTTCCACCGCCGCCTTCATGGCCTTGGGATAGGCGTGCAGGGTGAGCATGGCCATGCCCATCCTGGCGATGTTCTCGACACCCCCGGCCACCGTGTTGTCGATGTCCAGCAGCTTCATGTCGAGGAATACCTTCTTGCCGCCGGCCGCCAGCTCGCGCGCGAAGTCCAGCCCGCCGGCGAAGGCGAGCTGATAGCCGACCTTGTAGAAGGACACGGCGTCGCCCAGTTCGTCCACCACCCTGCCGGCCTCGGCCACTGTCGGCACGTCGAGCGCGACGATGAGACGGTCCCGCATCGCCGTCACGGCTCCACCCGCCTCGACAGCAGGGAGGCGGCTTCCATCAGCGTGCGGCATACGTGCTCCATGGACCGTTGCAGTCTCTCGTCGCGGAACTCGCCGTCCTCGCCGAAGGCTTCCGCGCCGGCCGGCACGGAGCATTCGGGCGTGACCACCTCCATGCGGCAGCGCACCAGCACGGCGCGCAGATGAGTGATGGCGCGGATGCCGGCGAACTGGCCGGCCGAGGACGAGCACAGGGCCACCGGCTTGCCCGCCATCGGGGCGAAGGCGTGGCCGCCGTCGCGCCGCACGCGGCTCACCCAGTCGATCGCGTTCTTGAGCAGCGGCGGGATCGAGCCGTTATATTCGGGCGTGACGATGAGGACGCCGTCATGGGCGCCGATCTGACGGGCCAGCCGCAGCGCGTTCTCGGGAATGCCCTGCTCGCGCTCCAGGTCTTCGTCCATGATGGGCAGCGGATAGTCGGCCAGCGAGATTCGCGTGACCTCCGCGCCCTGCACGGCAAGCGTCTTGCCGGCGATGTCGGCGGTGCGGCCGCTATAGGCGCCCACGCGGGCAGAGCCCGCGAAGACGAGGATCCCGGGCGTCGGTATTGTCGGTATCTGCGGCATCGGCGCCTCCTTGCGTTCGCCCGCACCTATAGGACAAGTGCCGGACGAATCAACCGAGGGCGTCAGTTGTGATGGCCGCGCCGGTAGATCCAGAGCTGGGTGGGCGGGATGTTGCGCACCACGAAGTGGAAGTGCTCCACCTTGTAGTCACCGCGGCCCGGCGGAACGGGCGAGAGCGGCCCGTAGGTGAGTTGCACGACCGGGCGACCGGGCGGGATGCGGTCGAGCAGGCTTTCCAGATAGGCGACGCGGCGGGCGACCGGGAAATTGAGCAGCGGCACGCCCGAGATCACCGAATCGAACGTGAGGTCGCGGTTCTCGCCCAGCGTAGCGGCGAGATTGAAGGCATCCCCCTCGATGACGTTGACGGCGGGATAGAGCCGGCGCAGATGCCGCACGAATTCGGGCGAATACTCGACCGTGTAGAGGTTTTCCGGCCTGATGCCGCGCGCCAGGATGGCCCGGGTGATCACGCCCGTGCCGGGTCCGATCTCCAGCACCGGCAGGCCGGAGCCCGTGTCGATGACGGAGGCCATCTCGCGCGCCGTGATGCTGCTGGTGGGGACGATGGAGCCGACGGCCTTCGGTCGTCGCACCCAGCCCTGGAAGAATTTCAGCTCGTCGTCGAACTTCTCCGCGAGCGCCTTCTTCAGACCGGGACCACGTGCCATGCAAGTTCCTCCTGATCGGCCCCCGCGAGGGTACTTAGCAATTATGTGGCTCACCGCAAGGCGAAAACTGGCCCAAACCGCCGGCGCCGCGAGAAAACTTTCCTCAGCGCTCGCCGAAGGATTCGAAGAAGTCCTTCATGCGTGAGAAGAAGCCGCTCGACTGCGGCGAATTTTCCTGGCTGGAGATCTTCTCGAACTCCTCCAGCAGCTCGCGCTGGCGCCGGGTGAGGTTCTGCGGCGTTTCCACCGCCACCTGGATGTAGAGGTCGCCGACCTGCGGCTGACGCAGCACCGGCATGCCCTTGCCCTTCAGGCGGAACTGGCGGCCGTTCTGCGTGCCTTCCGGCACCTTCACGCGCGTCTGCGTGCCGTCCAGCGTGGCCACCTCGAAGGAGCCGCCGAGGGAGGCCGTGGTCATGGAGATGGGCACCTTGCAGTAGAGGTCGGCGCCGTCGCGCTGGAAGAACTCGTGCGGCTTCACCGCCAGGAAGATGTAAAGGTCGCCCGCCGGGCCGCCGCGCAGGCCCGCCTCGCCCTCGCCGGCCAGCCGGATGCGGGTGCCATCCTCGATGCCGGCGGGGATGTTTACCGACAGCGAGCGCTCCTCGGTGACGCGGCCCTGGCCGGCGCATTTGGGGCACG
>DAOKZN010000216.1:0-4505 GCA_035325625.1 Mesorhizobium sp.
TCGCCCAGCGACACGATCTGCGAGAAGCCGACGCCGTTGTCGGCCGCCCAGTCGATCAGCGAGGTGGCGATAGCGCCGGACTGGGACAGGAGCGCGATGCCGCCGGGTTCTGCCGCCATATGGGCGAAGCTGGCGTTGAGCTTCAACGGCGGGATCATCAGCCCTACCGTGTTCGGCCCGATGATGCGCAGCAGATGCGGCCTGGCCGCGTCGAGCATCTCCTGCGCCAGGCCGTTCTTCTTCGTCAGCCCCGCGCTGATGACCACCGCTGCGCGCGTCCCCTTTTCGCCCAGTTCGCGCACCAGCCCGGGAACGGTGGCCGCAGGCGTGACGATGACGGCGAGATCGGGAATGCCGGGAATGTCGGCGATACGGGCGTAGCAGCGGCGGCCGCCGATGGATTCGTGCTTGGGATTGACCGGCCAGACCTCACCCTCGAAGCCGCCGGCCAGCACATTGTCGAACACGACGCGCCCGATGGAGCCTTCACGCATGGATGCGCCGATGACGGCCACCGACGCCGGGCGGAAGGCATGCACCAGATTGCGGATCGTCATCGGCTTTCTCCTTTCGTGGCGCGTGCGCCTTTTTCTCATAGCGGGAACAGGGGTCGATTTTGCGACACATGCTTTGAGCAAGGTCAAAGACCTGCATTCCAACCTGCATATCGTGCATGGCAGAGTTCGGAGGGCGATCATGCCACGGCGCATTCTCGTCATCGTCGGCCATCCCGACAAGGACCCGCGGCGATTGTGCAGGGCGCTTGCCGACGCTTATGCGGAAGGAGCCGAATCCGCCGGGCATCGCGTTCGGCGCATAGACGTCGCCACGCTGGATTTCCCGCTTCTGAAGACGATGCAGGAATTCGAGCACGGCCCCCTGCCGCCTTGCATCGAGGCTGCGGCCGAGGCGATCGTCGAGGCCGAGCATATCGTGTTCGTCTTCCCGCTGTGGCTCGGCACGATGCCGGCGCTGCTCAAGGCTTTCCTGGAGCAGGTGATGCGCCCGGGCACCGCCTTCGCCTATCCGGCCACCCAGAGCGGCGGCTTTGCCAAGACGCTGCTCGACGGGCGTTCCGCCCGCGTGGTGGTGACGATGGGCATGCCTGCATTCCTCTATCGCCTGTGGTATCTTGGCCACGGCATCGCGGGGATGCGGCGCAACATCCTCAATTTCGTCGGCATCGGCCCGGTTCGGGAAACGCTGTACGGAATGGTGGAAGCGGCAGGCGATGCCCGGCGCAGGAAATGGATCGCGGCGATGCGCCGGCTGGGTGCCAAGGCTGCGTGAGCGATTCCAGCCATCGAGTGGGGCCAGCCATGCAAAAAAGCGCGGGAATCTTGATGTTCAAGCGGGCGGCGGGCACGGTGTTCGTCCTGCTGGTGCATCCCGGCGGCCCGTTCTGGCAGAAGCGCGATGCCGGCGCCTGGTCGATCCCGAAGGGCGAATTCGAGGGCGAGGACGCGGAGGGCGCGGCGCGGCGGGAATTCGCCGAGGAGACCGGCGTGACGCTCGAAGGCGGCCTCGTGCCGCTGGGCGAGGCGCGCCAGAAAGGCGGCAAGCTGGTTACGGCCTTCGCCTGCGAGGGCGATCTCGACAATGCGCGCCTGCACAGCAACAGCTTCGAGATGGAATGGCCGCCGAACAGCGGGCAAATGCAATCCTTTCCCGAGGTGGACCGTGCCGGCTGGTTTCCCCTGCAGCAGGCGCGCGAGAAGATCGTCGAAGGGCAGATCCCCTTTCTCGACCGGCTGGAGCGCTTCTGCACAAGTTGACCTGAAGCGCCGCCGCGGCTCCCTATCCGCCGATATGCGTCCAGACGCCGTCATGCGCCAGGAGATGGGCCTCCACCGCGCCCATCCGGCGCGCCATGGCGGCAACGGCGTCCGCGTCCATCAGGTTGAATGCGGTGGACAGCGCGTCCGCCAGTGCCGCCTGCCCGGCCACGACGGTGACAGAGGCATGGCGCTGCGGCGTGGCCCCGCTGCGCGGGTCGATGATGTGGCTGAATTTCCCCTCCCCGTCGAAGCGGAAGCCGAACGGGCTCGACGTGGCGACGGCGCGGTCCTCCACGTCCAGCACCTTGAGGACGCGGGCCGCATCGCGCGGATCGGAAATGCCGATGCGCCATGGCCGGTCGCCAGGCGCCGAACCGATGGCGCGGCTTTCGCCCATGTCGACCATGGAACGCTCGATGCCGCCGGCCTTCAGCAGATTCACCACCTTGTCGGTGACATAGCCCTGGGCGATGCCGTTCAGCGTCAGGGCGGAGCCCGGAACCGACAGCTCGATCCGATCGGGCGAGCAGGCGACCCGGTCGAGGCCGACGCGGGCCAGGCATTCGCGCAGGGCCGCGGCCGGCGGTCCCGCCTCGGACGCATCGGGCGTCGAGAAATGGCGCCGATAGGCGTCCCACAGCGGCTGCACCGTGGGGTCGAAGGCGCCGCCGGTGAGAGCCCAGACCGCCCGGCTCTGCCGCAGCAGTTCCACCAGTTCCTTGGGCGGCGCGACCAGAAAACGCTGCCGGTTGAGCCGCGTCAGGTCGGAATCGTCCCGATAGAGGCTGAAGATGCGCTCCAGCCGGCGCACCTCGGCGACCGTCGCCTCCGCCAGCCTCTGCGCCTTGGCGCGGTCGGGATGGTGGATGACGAGGAAGGCCTGCGCGCCCATGGCCTCGCCCCGCCATGTCACCGCCTCTGGTGTGCTCTCGGGCGCCGCCCTGCCCTGCAATGGCAGCAGCGCCATGCCGGCCGCGGCTGCGCTGATGCCGATCATGCGGCGACGGGTCATCGTGCCGGAAATCATGTCAATGAACCTCCCCGGAAGGCGCATGCGCATCGCTTCCGGCCTGCTGTTCCAGAATGTAGTCGCGCGGAACCGCGTCGAAGCGCACGACCTTGCCGCCATGTTGGCCGGCAAAGGCCGTTGCCGCTTCCTCGGAGGAGAAGGGCACGGCCTCGGTCGTGCCCATGCCGCCCTTGGCGTTGCTGCCGATGACGAAGAAGGCCTGCCGGGCATCGACCCAGTTGTCGGCGCCGGGCTGGTCCCAGTTCGGGGCCTTTGCCATGTCGGACACGTAGATCGCCCTGATGTCCTTCGGTTCCTCCGGCAGCATGGTGAAGGCGATCGTGTCGCGTGCGGAAGAGAACCAGATCGGCTCGTCATACTTGGCCAGGATGATCTGGCCCTTGGGGCCGGAGTGCTCGAGGATGTTCATGCCGCAATAGCGGCCCATCGCGTCTTCCGTCATGGCGAACGGCGCGGGCGTCGGCTCGGCCTCGCGCTGGCAGGCGCCAAGCATCAGCAGGCCGGCAAGCATCGCCACGGTCAGCAGCGGTCTCACAGCTCTCTCCTCGAAAAGGCGGCGGCGGCCAGCGCCATCGGCGCCACCACCCACGCCGCCAGCACCGCCACCAGCACGGCCGGCGCCAGCACCGCATTCTGCACCGTGCCGGCCATGCCGGAAGCCGCGGCGATCTCGTCCGAGCCGGAAAGGTTGAGAAGGCGGTAGGCGTCGGTCGGGTTGAACAGGAGCAGCGCGTCCAGCACCCCGCCGCTGACGAGGTGCCCCTGGTCGGCGACCAGCAGGCCCAGCAGCGCCATGTCGTAGATGACGACGAAGACCAGCCAGATGCCGATGGCGACGCCGCCCGCCGTGCCGCGGTCCCGCACCAGCGAGCTGACCAGATAGCCGATCGCCACGAAGACGGCGCCCAGCAGCACGGAAGACGCCGTCATCGTCGCGAATGCCGACCAGCTTCCGCCGCCGATGGCCTTGCCGGTGGCCACCAGCGCGACCGCCGCGAGCCCGTAGCCGACGCAGGTGGCGAAGGCCAGTATGGCGATGTGGCCGAGGAACTTGCCGAACAGCACCTGCCGCCGCCGCACCGGATAGGACAGCAGCAGCGTCATGGTGCCGCGCTCGATCTCGCCCACGATGGCGTCGTGGGAGATGAGCAGCGCGATCAGCGGCACGATGAAGATGGTGAGGCTGGCCAGGCTGATGACCACCACGTCGAGCGCGCCGGCGCCGACGGTGCCGGTGGGCGCGCTGCCGAGGAAGGCGAGCGTCAGCGCCAGCGCGGCCAGCAGCCCGGTGGCCGCCAGCACCCAGCGGTTGCGCAGGCCCTCGCGAACCTCCTTGGAGGCAAGCAGGAGGATCGTTCTCATCGCGCAGCCCTCCCGGCGAGGAAGTGGGCATAGAGCTCGTCGAGCCCGGGCGGCACCATGTCGAGGTCCACGAAGGGAGCGCCCTCGCCCGCGGCCCGGCGCAGGAAGGCGGCCTTGTCCTCCGGCGTGGCGTCGATCTCGACGATATGGCCGTTGATCTGCCGGAGGCCCGCCGGTTCGCCCATCCATTCGCGCAGGCGCTGGGCGCCGCCCTCGGCGGTCTTGAGGCGTATCTTGGTGGGCAGCCGGGCGATGTGGCGCAACTCGTCCAGCGTGCCGTCGGCGATCTTGCGGCCCTCGTTCATGATGACGACGCGGCCGGCATTGCCTTCCAG
>DAOKZN010000217.1:0-4501 GCA_035325625.1 Mesorhizobium sp.
AGGAACGGATAGCCGAACAGCCAGGACCCGGCGCCGACGCAGGCGGCGAACAGCAAGCCGGCGCCGATCCAGTTGACCGGCAGCACCCTGAGATGGGCTTCGACCCAGCGGGTGCCGGCCGCCATGTATTGCAGGATGAAGGCCGCTGCCATGGCGATGCCCGCCGCGAAGCCGCCGCCCGGCAGGTCGTGGCCGCGCAGGAACAGGAAGGCCGCGAAGACGATGATGACCGGGAACAGCCATTGCATGATGACCGCCGGCACCGCCAGGTAGTCGCTCACCGTGTCGCCGGGCTCACGGTCGGGCAATTCCTCCTCGAAGCGGCGCTGGATCTGCTGCTGCTCGGGCGACTCGACATTGTCGGGCGCCGGGCGGAACCGCCGCAGCAGCGCGAAGACGGTCAGCGCGACGATGCCCAGCACGGTGATCTCGCCGAAGGTGTCGAAGCCGCGGAAGTCGACGAGGATGACGTTGACGACGTTGCGGCCGCCGCCCTCGGCATAGCCCTTTTCAACGAAGAAGCCGGCGATGGTGGCGGGCGGCGCGCTGGTCATGACGGAATAGGCGATCAGCGTGACGCCGCCGCCGGCCAGCGCGGCGATGGCGAGATCGCGGAAGCGCCGCAGCCGGGCCGTCGGGGAGGCGGCGTCGGCATCGGTCGCCTCGAAGCGCTTGGGCAGCCAGCGCAGGCCGAGCAGGATCAGCACCGTGGTCACGACCTCAACCAGGAGCTGGGTGGCCGCAAGGTCCGGCGCCGAAAGCCACACGAAGGTGATGCAGGTGACCAGCCCGGCGCCGCCGAGCAGGATCAGCGCCATGAGGCGGTGGAACTTGGCCTGGCGCGCCGCGCCAACGGCGCAGGCGATGCCGATCGCCCAGGCGGCGGCGAAGGCGGCGTCCATGCCGACCCCCGACCCGGCGGGCAGCCTGAAGCCGCCGTTCCACAAGGGTATGGCGCCGGCGGCGAACGCGACCAGCACCAGCAGGCGAAGCTGCGGCTGCAGGCGGCGCGTGCTGAGCAGGGCTTCTACCGTGCGTGCCCACCGCCACGACAGCGTGACCAGGATGCGGTCGAAGATGCGCTGCCCGTCGATGCGGCGGAAGAAGGGCGCGCCGTCGGCGCAGTGGGCCAGATAGTTCTTCAGCGACAAAAACAGCAGCGCTCCGCCGGCGAGCGCGATGCAGCTCATCAGCAGCGGGACGGTGAAGCCGTGCCAGACCGCGAGGCTGTATTGGGGCGTGGCGGCGCCGAGCACGGAAACCACCGCCGTGTGCAGGTAGGGCCCGATGGTGAGGCCGGGCACGATGCCGACCACCAGGCAGGCCAGCACCAGGAGCTGGATGGGAAAGCGCATCAGGAAGGGCGGCTCGTGCGGCTCGCGCGGCAGACCCTGCGGCGGCGGCCCGAAGAAGACGCCGTGGATGAAGCGGATAGAGTAGGCCACCGCGAAGGCGCTGGCCAGCACGGCGGCATAGGGGGCGGCGGTGTCGAGGATGGAGATGGCATGCGTCTCGATCGCCTCGGCGAAGAACATCTCCTTGGACAGGAAGCCGTTGAGCAGCGGCACCCCGGCCATGGCCGCGCTCGCCACCATGGCCAGCGTGGCGGTGATCGGCATGTAGCGGAACAGCCCGCTCAGCCGCCTGATGTCGCGGGTGCCGGTCTCGTGGTCGATGATGCCGGCGGCCATGAACAGCGATGCCTTGAAGGTGGCGTGGTTCATCATGTGGAAGATCGCCGCCACCGCGCCGAGCGGGCTGCCGAGGCTGAGCAGCATGGTGATGAGGCCGAGATGGCTGATGGTGGAATAGGCAAGCAGCCCTTTCACGTCCTGCTGGAAGATGGCGAAATACGCGCCCAGCAGCAGCGACATCATCCCGCAGAAGCCGACGATCCAGAACCATTCGGTGGTGCCGGCCAGAACCGGCCACAACCGCGCCATCAGGAACACGCCGGCCTTCACCATGGTGGCCGAATGCAGGTAGGCCGACACGGGCGTGGGCGCGGCCATGGCGTTGGGCAGCCAGAACTGGAACGGGAACTGCGCGCTCTTGGTCAGTGCGCCGAGGAGGATCAGGATCAGGGCAGGGCGGTAGAGGTCGCTGGAGCGGATCAGATCACCCGAGGCCAGCACCTTGTCGAGATCGTAGCTGCCGACGATGTGGCCGAGGATCAGCACCCCGCCCAGGAGGCCTAGCCCGCCTATGCCGGTGACGGTCAGCGCCATGCGGGCGCCGTCGCGGGCGTTGGCGTTCTGGTGCCAGTAGCCGATCAGCAGGAAGGAGAAGATGCTGGTCAGCTCCCAGAACACCACCAGGAGGACGAGGTTGCCCGACAGCACCACGCCCAGCATCGCGCCCATGAAGGCGAGCAGATAGGAGAAGAAGCGCGGCAGCGGGTCCTCGGGCGAGAGGTAGTGGCGCGCATAGAGCACGACGAGGATGCCGATCGTGTAGATCAGCATGGCGAACAGCCAGGCGAAGCCGTCCATGCGCAGCGTGAAGGAGAGGCCGAGGCTCGGCACCCATTCGAGCGGGGCGCGCAGGATGCCGCCGTCGGCCACCGCCGGATAGGAGGACGCCGCAAGCGCAAGCCCGAGGGCCGCGGTCAGGCCGGCCAGCCAAGCTTCCGCGTTGCGGGCATTGGCCGGGAGGAACGCCGTAAGCACGCAGCCGGCAAACGGCAGGACGATCATCAGGACCAGCGATGTCTCGTCCGTCATGTTTCACCGCTATCGTGCTGGTCCATCGGCCACCTTGCCCTATCTCGCCCATTATGGTTGACTTGCGCCGCATTCGGCAAGGCATGAATCGATGAATTTGCTTCCCGAGCAATGCCGCGCGGCACGCGCCCTGCTCAACTGGTCGCAGGAACGGCTGGCAGCCTGTGCGGGCGTTTCGCGCAGCACCATCAAGGATTTCGAATGCCACCGCCACGAGTTGCAGCGCGCCACCGAAAGCCTGCTGGTCAGGGCGCTGGAGGGCGGCGGCGTGCTTCTGCTTCCCGGCGGCCTCGAAGGGCCGGGCGTGCGCCTGCGGCAAGACGCGGGCGTGGCGCGGCGCTGAGACAGGTTTCCACCCGCAGTTGGGCATGGGGCATGAACGGATGCGGGCAAATTCGCGCCGTCATTCTCCCATCTGGGCGGTGGAGCGCTCGTAGACGGTGGTGCCCGTCTGCAGGTCGATGCCCACCAGGCTGACCTCGTAGCCCCACAGCTTGCGGATGTGGCGCAGCGTGGCGTCGCGGCTCTCCTCGTCCAGCACGACGCCGTCCTTGACGTTGTGCTGCAGGCGCAGCCGCCTGTCGCCGAGCAGGTTGACGTCCACCACCTGGATGTTGGCGCGGGTGGCGCCGATGTCGTAGCTGTCGGCAAGGGCGGTGCGCACCTTCTCGTAGCCGCGCTCGTTATGGATCGGGCCGACCTCGTAATGCGCTTCGCCGGCCGCGTCGCCGAGCACGAAGAGCCGCCATTTGCGGATGAGCGCGGGGCTCAGATATTGCCGGATGAAGGATTCGTCGCGATGGTTGGCCCAGGCGTCGAGCAGGGTGGCGCGCCAGTCGCCGTTGCCGGCGATGTCGGGGAACCAGTCGCGGTCCTCCGCCGTCGGCTCCGTGGCGATGCGCTTGATGTCCTGCATCATGTCGAGGCCCAGCGCATAGGGGTTGATGCCGGAATAGCGCGGGTCGTCGAAGGCCGGCTGGAAGACCACGTTGGAGTGGTTGCGCAGGATCTCCAGCATGGCGCCCTCGCTGATGCGGCCGCGGTCGAACAGCGTGTTCATGACGGTGTAGTGCACGAAGGTGGCGCAGCCCTCGTTCATCACCTGGGTCTGGCGCTGGGGATAGAAATATTGCGCGACGATACGCACGATCCTCAGTATCTCGCGCTGCCATGGCTCCAGGATCAGGCTGTTCTTCTCCAGGAAGTAGAGGATATTCTCCTCCGGCAGGTTGAGCGCGCGCTTGCGCTCGGCCGCCTTCTCCTCGGCCTCGTCCAGCCTTTCCCCCGCCTTGGCCGGCGGCAGGGTCCGCCACAAATCGTTATAGGTGCGCGCCTCGTAGTCCAGCCGCTCGCGGACGCCCTCGCGCTGCTTTTCCGACGACAGCTTGGGCGGGCGGCGGTAGCGGAAGACGCCCTGGTCCATCAGCGCGTGCGCGGCGTCCAGCATGGCTTCCACCGCGTCCGTGCCGTGGCGCTCCTCGCAGCGGGCGATATAGCTCTTGGCGAAGTCCATGTAGCTCAGGATCGCGCCGGCATCGGTCCACTGCCTGAACAGGTAGTTGTTCTTGAAGAAGTGGTTGTGGCCGAAGGCGGCATGCGCCGTCACCAGGGCCTGCAGGGCCATGGTGTTTTCTTCCATGAGGTAGACGATGCAGGGATTGGAGTTGATGACCAGTTCGTAGGCGAGGCCGCGGCCGCCCTTGCGGTAGAGCAGCTCCTGGTAGAGGAAATGCTTGCCGAACGACCAGTGCCGGTACATCAGCGGCAGGCCGATGGAG
>DAOKZN010000218.1:0-4496 GCA_035325625.1 Mesorhizobium sp.
TCATCTCGGCGATGACCATGGCCGTGGTTTCCAGCGCCTCGACCTCGTCGTCGCGGTAGTGGCGCATGGTCTTGTTCTGCACCACGAGCACGCCGAGCGTGCGCCCGGCCCGCAGCACCGGCACGCCGAGGAAGGAATTGTAGATCTCCTCTCCCGTCTCCGGCAGATAGGCGAAGGCGGGGTGCTCCTGCGCGTTGGAAAGGTTCAGCGGGCGCGCGCTCGCGGCGATGGTGCCGACCAGGCCCTGCCCCAGCCGCAATTGCGCCAGGTGCACGGCGTTGGGGTTGAGGCCCTCGGTGGCGTAGAGTTCCAGCACCGAGTCCGAGCGCAGCACGTAGAGCGAGCAGACCTCGGCCACCATGTTGGAGGCGATGTCGCGCACGATCCGGTCGAGCCGCTCCTGCGGCTCCAGCGGCTCCTGCATGAGCTCGCGCAGCCGTTTCAGAAGAACGCGCGGGCCCGAGGCCGAATCACGCATCGCGGCTTCTTCTCCAAATGACATGCCGGCCGGCGCGGATGGTCCCGCACCGGCACCACGCAACAACCGACTCGTCTGACTATTGCTTATCCAGACCGTAAACGGAATGCAAAGTTCGAACGGCAAGTTCCGTATACGGCCCGTCGATCAGGATGGAAATCTTGATCTCGGAAGTCGTGATGGCGCGGATGTTGATGGATTTCTCGGACAGCGCCTTGAAGGCGGTGGCGGCGACGCCAGCGTGGCTTCTCATGCCGATGCCGATGACGGAGACCTTGGACATGCCCTCGTCGTGCTGGATGGCGTCGAAGCCCACCGTCTGCTTGACCTTGTCCAGCACCGCGAGCGCCTTGGAGACGTCGCCCGACGGCACGGTAAACGTCATGTCGGTCGACTTGCCGTCCTCGGAGATGTTCTGGACGATCATGTCGACATTGATGTTGGCATCCGCCAGCGGCCCAAAGATGCCGGCTGCGACGCCCGGCCGATCGGCCACGCGGCGCAGCGAGATCTGCGCTTCGTCCTTGGCATAGGCAATTCCGGTGACGACCTGCTGTTCCACGATTTCATCCTCGTCGCAAATGAGGGTTCCGGGCGGATTGAGAAAGTCGCCCATGCCTGGCGCATCAGGCTCGACGAAGGACGACCGCACGAAGGTGCGCACCCGGTGCACCATGGCAAGCTCGACCGACCGCACCTGCAGCACCTTGGAGCCCAGAGAGGCCATTTCGAGCATTTCCTCGAAGGAAATGCGGTCGAGGCGGCGCGCCTTGGGCTCGATGCGCGGGTCTGTCGTATAGACGCCGTCCACGTCGGTATAGATGTCGCAGCGGTCGGCCTTGACGGCAGCGGCGATCGCCACTGCGCTGGTGTCGGAGCCGCCGCGGCCGAGCGTGGAGATGCGGTTGTCGGGCGCAAGGCCCTGGAAACCGGCGACGACGGCCACCTGGCCTTCCTTGAAACGCTTGATCAGGAAGGAGCCGTCGATGTCGAGGATGCGCGCCGCGCCGTGGGCGTTGTCGGTGCGGATGGGGATCTGCCAGCCCTGCCAGGAGCGCGCGTTGACGCCCATGTTCTGCAAGGTGATGGCCAGAAGCCCGGCCGTGACCTGCTCTCCCGACGCCACCACCGCGTCATATTCGCGGGCGTCGTGCATGGGCGATGCCTCGCGCGTCCAGGCGACCAGTTCGTTGGTCTTGCCGGCCATGGCCGAGACCACCACCGCCACCTCGTGGCCGGCATCGACCTCGCGTTTGACGTGACGCGCCACATTGCGGATGCGGGCGATGTCGGCGACGGAAGTCCCGCCGAATTTCATCACGATACGCGCCATGGGAGCGAAATGCCTTTGAATGCCGGACAGCCGGAAAACGGATTTGCGGGCCCGGCGTGGCCGGCCCTCGGATTGCGCGGCTTCCTTAGCCAAAACCGCCCCGCTTCGCAAGCGCGACGGGGCTGCACCGCTGCCGCAGCGGCGGCGCGGCCACGCGCGGACCGCCGCACGCAGCCTTGACAATCCGCCTGCCAGGCCCGACTTCCTACGTTCGCGGCGAAAAATCCGAGGAGACCACGCCATGCCCGAGGCCCGACGATCGACCATAGACGCCGGCGAGGTCGAGCGCTTTTCCGCGCTCGCCGCCGAATGGTGGAACCCCAACGGCAAGTTCCGCCCCCTGCACAAGTTCAATCCCGTGCGGCTGGCCTATATCCGCGACCAGGTGGCGGAGCGCTTCGGCCGCGACCCGCGCGCCGCGCTGCCTTTCGAGGGCCTGCGCTTTCTCGACATCGGCTGCGGCGGCGGTCTGCTGTGCGAGCCGATGGCGCGGCTGGGCGCCGAGGTGGTGGGCGCCGACGCGTCCGCGACCAACATCGAGGTGGCGAAGCTGCATGCCGCCGAAAGCGGCGTTCAGGTGGACTATCGCGCCACCACGGCCGAGGCGCTGGCCGAGGCCGGCGAGAAGTTCGACGTCATCCTCAACATGGAGGTGGTCGAGCACGTGGCCGACATCGACCTGTTCGTGGCCAAGTGCGGCGAGATGGTCAAGCCCGGCGGCATCATGTTCGTGGCCACCATCAACCGCACGCTGAAGGCGCTGGGGCTGGCCATCATCGGCGCCGAATATGTGCTGCGCTGGCTGCCGCGCGGCACCCACCAGTTCGGCAAGCTCGTCCGCCCGGAAGAGCTGGAGCGCGCGCTGGGCGGGGCCGGCCTTGCCGTGGCCGACCGCACCGGCGTCGTCTACAACCCGCTGGCCGACCGCTGGCAGAGATCGCGCGACATGGACGTCAACTACATGGTGCTGGCCGAGAGGGCCGCCGCCTGACGCCCCCTCTCCTCAAGGCAGGTTCGCCTATGACCGGCGGGCCTGCGCCTTGGTGGTGATGGCGACGCCGGCGATGATGACCAGGGCGCCGGCCCAGGTCAGCAGGCGATAGTGCTCGCCCAGGAACAGCGTGCCGGAAAACAGCCCGATCGCCGCCGCCACATAGCCGATCTGGCTGAGATATACCGGCCCGCCGACCGCCTGGAGCCGGAAATAGAAGGCGAACATGGCCGAGGCCGAGACAGCCTGCGCCAGCGTGACGGCGGGAACCTCTGCGAGCCTGCCCAATTGGCCGGCGCCGCCCGGCAGGAAGAACATGCCGGCCAGCAGCATGGCGGCAGAGGCCAGATGGCTGCCGGCGGCCAGCTCGATCGGGCCGGTGTCGCGCGGCCAGTCGACCGTGCGGTAGATGTTTCCGGCCGCGAGGCAGACGGGGATGAGCAGGCCGACCGCCACCCAGAAGGGCTCTGCCGGCTGCCCGGCCTCGCCCCGCGTCAGCGCCACCATGGCCGCGCCGGCAAAGCCGACGGCGATGCCGGCCACGCCGAGCAGGTTGGGCCGGCGCACCCCGAGCAGGATGGAGAACACCAGCGTGACGACCGGCGAGATGGTGAACATGATGCCCGTGTAGCCGGCGCCGAGATGCGGGATGGCGGAGAACATCAGGAAGTTGGGAAAGGCGTAGGAAACCGCCGCCGTGACGCAGAAGTAGCGCAGCCGGTGCGGCGTCAGCACCATGGGCTTGCCCCGCAGAAGCAGCACGCACAGGAGCACGCCGCCGGCTCCCAGCGAGATGACGAAGGCCCACACGATTGCCGGCACGCCCGCCGTGGTGGCCAGCTTGCCGAACGGCAAGGTCAGCCCGAGCAGCCCGCCCGTGACCAGCAAGAGGCCCGGCGCCGAATCCCATATCGCTTTCATCGGCAAAGGTTAGCCTGCCCCAAGGCATGCGGGAATGAGGCGGCGCGGCACCGGCATTTGGGCCAGCAAAGCCCAAGTGCAGCGCGTTCCGTCAATTGCGGTCGTCGGGGAAGACCGGCATGGGCAAGAAAGACACGCCGTCCTCGGCAAGGCCCCTGGCCTCATCCAGCGTCGCCTCGCCATAGATGCCGCGCGCGTCGGTCTCGCCGAAATGGATCTTGCGCGCCTCCTCGGCGAACTTGTCGCCGACATAGTCGGCATTCTCGCGCATCTTCTGCGACAGCGCCTTCAGCTCGGTCATCATGCGGCGCTGTTCCTCGCCCATGGCCAGCGCCATCTTCTCCCGCTTCCTGCCGGTGGAGACGGCCGGCGCCATCAGCGCCTTTTCCACCTTGCGCGAACCGCAGGCGGGACATTCCACGAAGCCGCGCTTCCTCTGCGTATCGAAATCGTCGTTGCTGCGGAACCAGGCCTCGAATTCATGCTCGTGCTTGCAGGTCAGCGAAAACCGGATCAAGACGCCGCTCCCTTGAGGGCGGCGGGTGCCGCCGCCTCCTTCACCGCGAAATCGCGCGCGTTCTTCAGGTTGGGGATCTTTGCGCGCGCCGCCGCGGATTGGGCGGGGTCGATCTCGGCCACGATCACGCCGGGCTCGTCATGCGCCGCCTCGGCCAGGATGCGCCCCCACGGATCGACGATCAGCGAGTGGCCATAGGTTTCGCGGCCGTCCTCGTGCAGGCCGCCCTGCGCGGCCGCCACCACGAAGGCGCCGT
>DAOKZN010000219.1:0-4495 GCA_035325625.1 Mesorhizobium sp.
TCTCCTATCTCGGCATCGCCATCAGCCTGTGGCCGATGATCGTGCCGCACACCTACACCTTGTGGGATGCCGCTTCGGCGCAGAGCACACAGGCGTTCCTGATGGTCGGCACGCTTTTCCTGCTGCCGGTCATCCTCATGTACACCGGCTGGTCCTACTGGGTGTTCCGCGGCAAGGTGCGGGCCGAAATCGGCTACCATTGACGGCGGTTCGGCCCGGTGAGCCTCAAGCCCGGCTGAGAGAGAACAGCCGGGCCAGGACGCCGTCGTCCTTTTCACCTGCGCGCAGACGCGGGCGCATGGCCATGCGCCCGTAGAATACCGAATAACCGATGAAAGCGGCGGCCCAGGCTCCGGCCGAGCCGTGCAGCAATATCGCCTCGCCGGGGTGGAAGGCGGCGCAGATGCGCAGCACGGCGGCGAGCAGGATGGCGGCGAAGACCGCGCAGCCGTCGAAGCCGGCCCGCAAATCGCGGCCGGTATGGCCGAGCGTGGCGCGCACCATGACGGCCAGCGTCATGCAGCCGATGGCACCGGCGCCGAAGGCATGAAGGCCGGCAGCGGCGGGAACCATCTGCGGGAAGAGCGCGGCCAGCCCGGCCAGCAGCAGCCCCAGCGGCACGAAGGCGAAGGCCAGGTGCAGCACGAGCACCAGCGGGTCGCGCCAAGTGCGGTCGCCCGCCCATCTGGCCAGCCGTGCGGCATTGAGGATGGCGGCCGCGACCAGAACCGCGCCGGTATCCGTCCGTTCGGGAACGACGCACCAGGCGGCGAGCGCCAGCGCCGACAGGATGATGACGCCGGCGTCGAAGCGGGCGAAGGGAATGGGCAGACGGCCGGGATTCTCCCGCACCAGCCAGTTGCGGGTGAAGCTCGGGATGATGCGTCCGCCGATAATCATGATCAGCAGGACCGCCGCGCCGATGCCGAGGCGCCGGCTGACGTCCGACAGGCCGTTGAAATGGGCCTCCGCGTGGAACAGGAGATTGGAAGCAAGCAGCAGGACGACCGGCGCGAGCACCTTGAGGTTGCGCCAGTTGCGGCCGGCGATGATCTCGACCGCCGCTGCCGCGGCAACCGCCAGCAGGAAGGCGCCGTCTATGGCGGCGGCGGCGATCCAGCCGATCTCGGCCGAGAAGAACACGGCCAGACGCCCGGCTGCCCATAGCAGGACGAGCACGAGAAGCGGGGCGCCCTGAACCGGCAGGCGGCCGGTCCAGTTGGGGATGGCGGTCAGCAGGAAGCCGGTGATGACGGCGGCGACGTAGCCGAACAGCATCTCGTGAACGTGCCAGTCCACCGGCGCGAACAGGCTGGCGGTGTCGAGGCTGCCGTAGAACAGCGGCAGCCAGAACAGGATGGAAACCCCGGAAAAAGCCGCGCCGAGCAGGAAGAACGGCCGGAAACCGTAGGAAAGGATAGCCGGATAATTGCCCGGCCTGGTGCGCGGGATCGCCATGTCGCCTGTGCCGCTAAAGCATGCCGCCCGAAAGTCGAAGCCGGTTTCGGAACGGTATGCGCAAAAACAAGAACTCGAAGCGCCGGGCCCGGATGCATTCCGGCATGAAGCGCCTCAACGGCCGGGCGGCCGGCAATGTCCGCCCGCCCGGCAGGTCTAGAAAGGGCCGCCCGCGCCAGCTCACTCGCCGGCGGGCACCTTGGCCAGCAGATCGGCGAACACCTTCTTGGCCTTGCCCGGCTGCTTGACCTTCTTCGCCTCTTCCAGATTCGTCGCCTTGCCGACGACGATCAGCGCCACCATGCCCATGCCGTAATGCGGCACGCATTTGACGCCATAGATGCCCTCCTTGTCGACGGTGAAGGTGACCGGCTTGCTGATCTCGCCCTTGAAGGACTGTGCGCCCTCCGGGATCATGCCGTCGATGCTGGCCGCGTCGTGGCCCTTGTCGGTGGGCACGAAGGTGACGGTGTCGCCGGGAGCGGCCTCGATGTAGTTCGGCTCGAAGACCATGACGCCGTTGGCGCTCTTGTTGAGCATCTGCACCTGATGGTCGGCCGCATGCGCGGCGCCGGCCAGCATCAGGGCGGCAAAGGTCGTCGCGATCAGGGTTACCTTGTTCATTTTCTTGCCTTTCTGTCTTGAGAGGTTGAATTCGTCGCGTCGCTTCTATTGCGGACTCCGCAACTCAACTTTGAGGCAACGCAAATTGACGGGTGAGAATTTCGGGTCAGGCGGGGGTCGACGACGGCGCTACAAGCTCTCCCTCGCTATGGGGTGGATTTCAAGCGTGTTCTGGCCTCGATTGTGGGCAATGGCGAGGCGGAAGGAATGGGCGATGCGCAGCGCCCTTTCGAGGAACAGAGAGCCGGCTTCGGGCGGGCACACCCGCTGCACGGTCGCCTGAAACAGGGACAGCCAACGCCGGAAATGTTCTTCTCCCAGTTCGGGTATGGCCAGATGCGGCGGCAGCGGCCTGCCGTCGTAGCGGGAGGTTCGCAGCAGCGTGGCCGACCAGAAGTCGCACATCTTGGAAAGATGATGCGGCCATTGCTCGGGCGCGATGGCCCCGTTGAAGATGGGCCCGAGAAGCGCGTCGCGGCGGATCTCGTCGTAGAAGCCGTGGACCACGGCGTGGATCATGGCCTCGTCGAGCGTGTCGGGCAGCGGCCTGCCGTCGACGACCATGGTTTTCGTGGCGCTGGCTGATTCGTTCATGCTTGCCGTTCCGATGCGTTGACGGGCGGAACCGTTGCGCTCATGCGGTTCGTGATCCGTGCTGATGTCGCATGAAAACATATACTGTCAGTCATTCTTATTGAAGCGCGACCGATCGTCCTGCCGCTCCTCCTCGTCGTCGAACAGGATGCGTTCGGCGGCGCCGTCGAGGTCGTCGTACTGGCCGCTCTTGAGCGACCAGAAGAATGCGCCCAGCGCCACCCCGCCGAGAAGCAGCGCCAGCGGGATGAGGAAGACGAGGCTGCTCATCCCGGCAGTTCCACCGTCTGCCGGGCCTCTGCCGGGCGATACGGCTTTTCCTGCCGATGCGGCCTCGGTGCGCGGCCCTGCCGAAGCCGCAGCGCGTTCGCCACCACGATCACCGAAGACAGCGACATGGCGATGGCGGCGACCAGCGGCGTGACGTAGCCGGCGATGGCGACGGGCAGTGCGATCGCGTTGTAGAGAATCGCCAGCCCGAAATTCTGCCTGACGAGCCTGCCCGCCTCGCGGGCGACGGCGACCGCCAGCGGCACCGCCGACAGGGATTCGTGCAGGAATACGAAGTCGGCGGCGTTGCGGCCGATGTCGGCAGCGGTGGCCGGCGCCATGGAGACATGCGCGGCGGCCAGCGCCGGCGCGTCGTTCAGTCCGTCGCCGACCATCAGCACCTTCCGCCCCTCGCCGGCCAGCGCCTCCAGCCGCGCGACCTTCTGCGCCGGCAGCAGGCCACCGGCATGGTCCTCGATGCCGACCTTGCCGGCGGCGGCGGCAACCGTTTCCGCCTGATCGCCCGACAGGATCGCGGTGCGCAGGCCGCGGCCGCGCAGCGCCGAAACCGCCTCGGCCGCCTCGGGGCGCAGCGTGTCCTCGAAGGTGAAGGCGGCCAGCAGTTGCCCGTCGCGGGAAAGAACGGTCCCTCCTTCCTCGCCTCCCATGTCCAATGCCCAGCCAGCCCGCCCGAGACGATAGACACCCCTGCCGGCTTTCGCTTCGAGGCCGAGCCCGGGATGCTCCGAAATGTCGGAAAGATGCGGCACCGCCCGGTCGTTCGCGCCGGCCGCTGCGAGCGCACGCGACAGCGGGTGGCGCGAATGTGCGGCAAGCGCGGCGGCGAGGGCGAGCTTGTCGGGGTCGAGCCTCTCTTGCCCGGCAAGGCGCGGCCGGCCCAGCGTCAATGTTCCGGTCTTGTCGAAGGCCGCCATATCCGCCTCGGCCAGCCGCTCCAGGCCGGAACCGTCCTTGACCATGATGCCGTTCTCGAACAGGCGGCGCGCGGCCACCACCTGCACGATCGGCACCGCCAGCCCCAGCGCGCAGGGACAGGTGATGATGAGTACGGCGATGGCGACGCCGATGGCGCGGTGCCAGTCGCCGGTGGCGGCCATCCAGCCCAGGAAGGTCAGGAACGCGGCGGCATGCACCACCGGCGAATAAAGCTGCGCCGCGCGGTCGGCCAGCCGGCGATAGCGGGCGCGGCCGCCTTCGGCCGCTTCCATCAGGCGCACCATCTCGGCCAGGAACGACTCTTCCGCGCGGGCGGCGGCAACTACGACGAGCGGCCCGGAAAGGTTCGTGGTGCCCGCCTGCAGCGCCGAGCCGGGGCCGACGTGCCGGGGCACGCTTTCGCCGGTGGCGATGGCGCAGTCGATCTCCGACCTGCCCTCCGCCACCACCGCGTCGACCGGCACGCGCTCGCCGGCCGCCAGCAGGATGCGCATATCCGGCGCGATCTCCTTGACCGGCAGATAGTCGCGGCTGCCATCGGCGCGCAGCACGGTGGCGCCGCGCGGGGAAAGCCGCACCAGCCCGCGCACCG
>DAOKZN010000220.1:0-4475 GCA_035325625.1 Mesorhizobium sp.
CGCACGCGCCATGTCGCGATCTTCGGCATAGTGCATGACGAGCGCATCGAAATCGCGCGCATAGGTCATCGCCCGGCGCATGATCTGCGACGAGCGCAGCGATTGTGAACCGTTGGAAAAGGCGATGGCGCCGGCCTGTCCCAAAAGGCCGATCTCGGCGATTTCCTGCCCCGCAAGTCCCTTGGTGAGCGCCGCGCAGGCCAGAAAAACGGTCACGAGCAGCCAATGGACGGGTCCGATCCCGCCCCGCAGGCGCCCGTCGAGCCACGCCGCGAAGGCCAGCCCGCACAGGGCGGTCGCGGTCACGTCCGTCTCGCCGATGCGCGCCTTGAGCAGGATCTGAAAGCCGCACAGGAAGGCGAGCCCACCCGCCAGCCCGGCCACACGCCGTCCGGCGGCGGCAAGCCGGGAGGCTGCCAGGCCCGCCGACAGCGCGCCCGCCAGCGCCATCAGCACGCTCGGCAGCCGCACGGCCGTCTCGTCGAGCGTGCCGCGGGCGAACGCGGCCGCCGCCATCAGCCATGGCGTGAAGGGCGGCTTGTTGACATAGGCTTCGCCCAGCACCTTCAGCCGCCACCAGGCGCCGCCGTCCAGCATCTCCATCACCTGGAGGGCGCGCCGGCCCTCCTCGAAGCGCAGCGGCCGCAGGCCCAGCAACGGCAGGTAGAGCAGCGCGCCCGCAAGCAGCACCGCCAGCGGCCACAGGCGCGCCGTGGCGCCCATCAGCCGCACCTGCCACGCCGCCGGCGGCAGGCGCCAGACGGGCTGGGCGGACACGCGCCCGAGAAGGCGCCGCGCGCAACGATTGGCTCCATGAAACATCCGGCCGACCCTCGCCACGGCACTATGGCCGCAGGCAAGCGCATACCGCAAGCCGCGGACGACAGGAGGTTGAAGCCGGGCTCTTTCGGTGTCACATGATAGCGACGTCAAACACGCACGAGAAGCCTTCCTCATGGTCACCTATCTTGAAGCCGAAGCCGCACCGCTGAGAAACACCGGCCAGATCCGGCTCTACGGCGAGGAAGGGTTCGCCGGCATGCGCAAGGCATGCGCGCTGACCGCCCGCTGCCTGGACGAACTGGCCGATGTGGTGAAGCCCGGCGTCACCACCAACGCAATCGACCGTTTCGTCTTCGAGTTCGGCATGGATCATGGCGCGCTGCCGGCGACGCTGAACTATCGCGGCTACACCAAGTCGACCTGCACCTCGATCAACCATGTGGTCTGCCACGGCATTCCGGACGACAAGCCGCTGCGCGAGGGCGACATCGTCAATATCGACGTGACCTACATACTTGACGGCTGGCACGGCGACGCCAGCCGCATGTACCCCGTGGGCACCATCAAGCGCGCGGCGGAGCGGCTGATGGAGGTCACCTACGAGTGCCTGATGCGCGGCATAGCCGCCATCAAGCCGGGTGCCCGCACGGGCGCCATCGGCCAGGCCATCCAGACCTATGCGGAAGGCGAGCGCTGCTCGGTGGTGCGCGACTTCTGCGGCCACGGCGTGGGCCTGCTCTTCCACGACGCGCCCAACATCCTGCACTACGGCAACGCCAACGAAGGCGTGGAGATGCGCCCGGGCATGATCTTCACCGTCGAGCCGATGATCAATCTCGGCCGTCCGCATGTGAAGGTGCTGTCCGACGGCTGGACGGCGGTGACGCGCGACCGCTCGCTGTCGGCGCAATACGAGCACTCCATCGGCGTCACGGAAACCGGCTGCGAGATATTCACCCTGTCGCCGAAGGGGCTCGATACGCCCGGCCTGCCGGCCCGGTGACATAAGGCTGCGTGCGGGGGCGCATGGGCAAGGACGAGACCGACGAACGCGGCTTCCTGGGCGAGCGGCCGCAGCCGGCCATGCACAAGCCCGCCGCGGCGGATGCCAGGCCGCACTATCTGGGCCACCGCGAGCGCCTGCGCGAGCGTTTCGCCACGGCCGGCCACGCCGCCCTGCCCGACTACGAGCTGCTTGAGCTGCTGCTGTTCCGGCTGATCCCGCGCGCCGACACCAAGCCGATCGCCAAGGCGCTTCTGGCGCGCTTCGGCACGCTGGCGGAGGTGATGGGAGCGGACGAGGCGCTGCTGCGCGAGGTCAAGGGCGTGGGGCCGGCGGTGGCGCTCGACCTCAAGATCGTCGCGGCCGCCTCGCAGCGCATGCTGCGCTCCGAACTGACGGCGCGCGAGACGCTGTCTTCCTGGGCGCAGGTGCTGGACTATTGCCGCGCCGCCATGGCCTTCGAGGCGCGCGAGCAGTTCCGCATCCTGTTCCTCGACAAGAAGAACGCCCTCATCGCCGACGAGGTGCAGCAGACCGGCACCGTGGACCACACGCCCGTCTACCCGCGCGAGGTGGTGAAGCGGGCGCTGGAGCTTTCGGCAACGGCGATCATCCTCGTGCACAACCATCCCTCGGGCGACCCGACGCCGTCGCGCGCCGACATCGAGATGACCAGGGAGATCGTCGAGACGGGCAAGCGGCTCGGCATCACCGTCCACGACCACATCATCATCGGCAAGAAGGGCCACGCCTCGATGAAAGGGCTCGCGCTGATCTGAAGCGGCCCGGGCGCGCAAACGAAAAGGCCGCCTCTCGGCGGCCTTTTCTCTACGTAAATCAGCAGGTTATTCGGCTTCCTTGGCAGCGGCCTTCTTCTTCGGGGCCGCCTTCTTCTTCGGCTCCTCGGCCGCGGCTTCCTCGGCGGGCTTCTCTTCCGCCTTCTTCGCCGCCGTCTTCTTGGCCGGCTTGGCCTTCGTCTCGGTCTCGGCCTCTTCGTCCTCGGCCATCAGCTCTTCCTTGCTCACCTTCTTGTCGGTGACGGAGATCTGGCCGAGCAGGTGGTCGATCACCTTTTCCTCGAACAGCGGCGCGCGCAGCGTGTTCAGCGCCTCGGCGTTGCTGCGGTAGAACTCGAACACTTCCTGCTGCTGGTCGGCCGGGAAGCGGCGCACCTGCTCGAACAGGCTGCGCTGCAGCTCCTCGTCGGAGACGGTCACGCCCGCCTTCTCGCCGATCTCGGCCAGCACCAGCCCGAGGCGCACGCGGCGCTCGGCCAGGCGCGTGTACTCGGCGCGGGCCTCCTCCTCGGTGGTGTCCTCGTCGGCGAAGGTGCGACCGGCGGCCTGGAGGTCGCGGTTGACCTGGTTCCAGATGTTGTTGAACTCGGCATCGACCAGCTTGGACGGCGCCTCGAACTGATAGGCCGTGTCGAGCTGGTCGAGAAGCTGGCGCTTGACCTTCTGGCGCGTCATCGAGCCGAACTGGCTCTCGATCTGGCCGCGCACGATCTCGCGCAGCTTGTCGAGCGATTCAAGGCCGAGCGCCTTGGCCGTCTCGTCGTTGATCTCGAGCTCGCCGGGCTTCGCCACTTCCTTGACGGTGACGTCGAAGGTGGCTTCCTTGCCGGCCAGATGCGGCGCCTGGTATTCCTCCGGGAAGGTTACCGTGACGGTCTTCTCGTCGCCGGCCTTGGCGCCGACAAGCTGGTCCTCGAAGCCCGGGATGAACTCCTTGGAGCCGAGCACCAGCGGCTGGTCGCTGCCGGAGCCGCCGGCGAAGGCCTCGCCGTCGATCTTGCCGACATAGTCGATGGTGACGCGGTCGCCCTCGGCGGCCTTGCCGTCCTTGGGCTCGAAGGAGCGCGTGGATTCGGCGATGCGCTTGACCTGGTCCTCGATCTCGCTGTCCGGCACGTCGTAGACCGGGCGCGTCACCTTGACCTCGGAAAAGTCCTTGATCTCGATGGCCGGGATCACCTCGTAGTTCAGGCTGAACTCGAAGTCGGCGCCGCCGGCCAGGATCTTCTCGGCTTCCTTCTCGTCCTCGGTCATGATGACCTCGGGCTGCATGGCGGCCTTCTCGCCGCGGCCGGTGATGATGGTGCGAGACTCGTTCAGGATCTCGTTGACCACCTCGGCCATGAACGACTTGCCGTAGACCTTGCGCAGGTGCTGCACCGGCACCTTGCCGGGACGGAAGCCGTTGATGCGGACCTTGTCCTTGGCCTCCGACAGCCTCGCTATCAGCTTGGCTTCCATGTCGCCGGCGGGCACGGTGACCTTGATCTCGCGCTTGAGGCCGGAGTTGAGCGTTTCGGTGACCTGCATATCAAACCTTTATCTTCACCAATGAGGCCGCCACGGCCTCGCCGTTCGCAGCCTGCCAGACAGTGTTGGCCAGGATGGCTGTGGCGCGGGACCCGGAGACGAGGCCGCCGCGGCGGCCCGAACGCTCCGAAACGACGCTCCAAAATGTGATTAAGTCTTTGTTTTCCGACTTCTTATCACATCTTGCAGAAGCGGATCGCCAGCATCCCGTCACATTCGACACGCCTTTTGTCACAGGCTCGGCCGATTTTCAACCGTCTTCGCGGCCGGCCACGAACCGCGAGAAGCCCTGCCATTCCTGCCGCCGACATTGACAGAATGATGGCCGCGTGGGATTCCCGACTCCGTTGCGGATGTGGCGG
>DAOKZN010000221.1:0-4455 GCA_035325625.1 Mesorhizobium sp.
GCTCGACCAGAAGATCATCTCCAAGGAGCCGTCCGGCGCCTACACCACCGAGATCACCGACAAGGCGATCCAGTAAGGGCGACAGTTCGGGTCGATCCGATCAATCGGGGGCGCTTCCGGCCGGAGGCGCCCCCGATTTCTTTTGGCCGCTCCGGCGCGAACCTGTCGCTGCGGGTGCGCGGTCCATTCCTCAACGCCGAAGGCGGGCCGGCGGTGAAGGAAGGGAACAGGGTTGTCGCTACCGCTTCTCGCGAATGTCGGTCAGCGTGCGGGCCGGCGTGATGGCCTCGGGGTCCAGCCGGATTTCGATGATGGCCGGCTTGCCGCTGGCCCGTGCCCGCTCGAAGGCGGGGGCGAAGTCGGCGGTCTTTTCCACCGTCTCGCCGTGGCCGCCATAGGCGCGGGCGAGCGCGGCGAAATCCGGGTTGGTAAGGCCGGTGCCGGAGACGCGGCCGGGATATTCGCGCTCCTGGTGCATGCGGATGGTGCCGTAGATGCCGTTGTTGACCACGATGACGATGACGGCCAGGCCGTATTGCACGGCGGTGGCGAATTCCTGCCCGTTCATCAGGAAGCAGCCGTCGCCGGCGAAGGCGATCACCTCGCGCTCGGGGAACAGGCTTTTCGCCGCCACCGCCGCCGGCGTGCCGTAGCCCATCGAGCCGGAGGCGGGCGCGGCTTGCGTGGCATAGCGGCGGAACCTGTGGAAGCGGTGCACCCAAGTGGCATAGTTGCCGGCGCCGTTGGTAAGGATGGCATCGTCCGGCAGCACACTTTCCAGATAGTTCACGATCGGCCCCATTTGCACCGCGCCGGGGCCGGTCTCGGGCGGCGTCGACCATGCCAGGTAGTCGGAATGCAGCGCCCTGGTGCGCTCGGCCCAGGCCGGTGCCGCCTGCGGCTTGCGGCCCGCGAACGCTTCGGCAAAGGCGGCGGGCGAGGCGTTGATCGCCAGCGCCGGGCGGTAGACGCGGCCGAGCTCGTTGGCGTCGGCGTGCACATGCACCAGCGTCTGGTCGGGGTAGGGGCTCTTCAGCAGCGTGTAGTCGGAAGACGGCATCTCGCCGAAGCGGCCGCCGATCAGCAGCACGAGGTCGGCCTCCTTGATGGCCGTGGCCAGCTTCGGGTTGACGCCGATGCCGACGTCGCCGGCATAGTTGTCGTGCAGGTGGTCGAACAGCATCTGGCGGCGGAAGGAGACGCCCACGGGCAGCGACCACGCCTCGGAAATCCGTCGCATGTGGTCCACCGCCTCGGCGCTCCAGCGCGTGCCGCCGAGGATGACGAAGGGGCGTTCCGCGCCGGCAAGCAGCCTTTCCAGCTCGTCGAGCTCGGGCTCGCCGGGACGGGTCTCGACCGGCGTGTAGGCCAGGGCCGCGGGGGCTTCGACCTCGGACACCAGCATGTCCTCCGGCAGCGAGACGACGACCGGGCCGGGGCGGCCCGACGTGGCGACCGCGAAGGCGCGGGTGACGAGCTCGGGAATGCGCGCGGCATCCTCGATCTCCACCACCCATTTGGCGATGTCGCCGAAGAAGGCCTGATAGTTCACCTCCTGGAACGCCTCGCGGTATTTCGCGTGGCTGGCGATCTGGCCGATGAACAGGATCATCGGAATGGAATCCTGCATGGCGATGTGGACGCCGGCCGAGGCGTTGGTGGCGCCGGGCCCGCGCGTGACGAAGCAGATGCCGGGCCTGCCGGTCAGGCGGCCCTGGCAGTCGGCCATCATGGCGGCGCCGCCTTCCTGGCGGCAGACGATGGTGCGGATCTTCGAATCGTGCAGCGCGTCGAGCACGGCGAGATAGGATTCGCCCGGCACGCAGAACACGCGGTCGGCGCCGTTGGCCTCCAGCGCCTCGACGATCAGTTGGCCGCCGGTCTTCATTTCGCAGGCTCCTCCAGCTCGGCAAGGATTTCCGCCGTGTGCTCGCCCAGGCGCGGCGAGGGCCGGTCGTAGGCCAGCGGCGTGGCCGACATGACCATGGGCGCGCGCACCGAGGGCAGGCGGTTGCCGTGGCCGTCGTCGAGGTCCATGCGCATGCCGCGCGCCACCACCTGCGGGTCGGCGAACATCTGGCCGATGTCGTTGATGGGGCTGGCCGGCACTCCGGCCGCTTCCAGCTTCGCCAGCAGCGCGTCGCGGTCGAAGGCGGCGAGCGCGGCAAGCATCTTCTCCCGCAGCCCGGCGCGGTTGGCGACGCGGGCGGCGTTGGTGGCGAAGCGCTCGTCCTTCGGCAGGCCTTCCAGCCCGACCACGGCGCAGAACTTGCCGAACTGGCCGTCATTGCCGACGGCGAGGATGAAATGGCCGTCCCTGACCGGCAGCACCTCGTAGGGCGCGATGTTGGGATGGGCGTTGCCCATGCGCGTCGGCGCCGTGCCGGAGACCAGATAGTTGAGGTTCTGGTTGGCCAGCACCGAGATCTGGGAATCGAACAGGGCCATGTCGACATGCTGGCCCTCTCCGGTCGCCTCGGCATGGCGAAGGGCCGCCTGGATGGCGATGACCGCGTAGAGGGCGGTGAACAGGTCGGTGACGGCCACGCCCACCTTCTGCGGTTCGCCGCCAGCCGCGCCGGTGATCGACATCAGGCCCGACATGCCCTGCACGATGAAGTCGTAGCCCGCGCGCGGCGCGTAGGGTCCGGTCTGGCCGAAGCCGGTGATCGAGCAATAGACGAGGCGCGGGTTCACCGCCCTCAGGCTTTCATAATCGAGGCCGTATTTCTTCAGCCCGCCCAGCTTGAAGTTCTCGATCAGCACATCGGCGCCGGTCGCCAGCCTGCGCACGGCCTCTGCGCCCTCCGGCGTGGAGAAGTCGATTGCCGCCGAGCGCTTGCCGCGGTTGCAGGAATGGTAGTAGGCGGCCGAAAGGTTCTCGCCGTCCACACCCGTGACGAAGGGCGGCCCCCATTTGCGGGTGTCGTCGCCGCCTTCGGGGTTCTCGACCTTGACGACGTCGGCGCCGAGGTCGGCGAGCATCTGCCCGGCCCACGGACCCGCCAGGATGCGGGCAAGCTCGACGACGCGCACGCCTTTCAGCGGAGGTAGGGCCATGGTTTTCTCACCCGATCGAGCCAACGGTCGCGCAGGCTCTAGCAATCCCCGCCGGCGATGTCACGGTTCTTGCGATGGGCCAATGCGGGGGAAGGCGAAAAGTCTGCTGCGGATCGGAGCGGGGCGGTCTGGTCGCGAAATTCCTTCCGGTTGCTCATTCGGCCCCGATCGCCCTTTCGGCCCAGGCGGCGAAATCTTCCATGATGATGTTCCGATTCACCTCGTTCAGGCTTTCGTGGCGGGTGTCGGGATAAATCCTTGAAACCAGATTCGAAAAGCCCGTCCCGCGCATGCGGGCCGCAAGGTGCTCGATCGCCTTGCCGCCGTCTGTCGCCGGGTCCTTTTCTCCGCCCACCAGCAGCACCGGCAGGTCGCGGCGCACATGGGCGAAACCGGCGTCGTCGGCGCCGCGGAAGATCAGGGAGAATATGTCGCGCCACATGGAGACGGAGGCGTCCCAGCCGCAGAGCGGGTCGGCAATGTAGCGGTCCACCTCCCGCCCGTCGCGCGACAGCCAGTCGAAGGGCGTGCGCCGGTCCGGCACCGCCTTGCCCCATGCCTGGAAGGTGAGCCTCGGCAGGAGCCGCGAGGGCACGTCGGAGCCGCGCCGGAATTTTTCCCACGCAAGCAGCGCCAGCGCGGCGCGGCCGGCGAGCCCGGCCGAGAAATTGGCGTTCCAGATCGCCGCCGCCCGTACCTGGTCGGCGTGGACGAACAGGAAGTTCAGGGCGATCAGCCCGCCCATGGAGTGGCCGAACAGGACGACCGGCAGGCCGGGATGCTCGCGCGCGATCAGGCCGTGCACGGCCGCGACGTCGGCGATCACCTTTTCGGCGCCGTTCTCCAGCGCGAAGCGGCCGGGCGGGGCGTCCGGCGCGGTGGTGGCGCCATGGCCGCGGTGGTCGTGGGCGTAGACATGAAAGCCGCGCGCGGCCAGGAAATCGGCGAAGCGGGCGTAGCGGCCCGCATGCTCGGCCAGTCCGTGGTTGACCTGCACCACGGCGCGCGGCCTTGCCTGCGCCTCGCGCACGTGAAGGGCAAGCATCGCCCCGGTCGGCGAGTCGAGGCTGATGCTGCGGTCGAACGGCATGCTTTTGGCCCCCTTGCACGCATATGTGAGCGACCGCGGCCGGCGGGGTCAAGGTCGGCGGCCCGCCGGGGAGTTGCCGTTTGGGGGGCAATCGCCTACATAGCCGGCGACCTCCATCCATTCCGTATCCGGGGAACGCGCGCGTGGCACGCCAATTCATCTATCACATGGCCGGCCTCAACAAGGCTTACGGCACCAAGAAGGTGCTTGAGAACATCCATCTGTCCTTCTATCCCGACGCCAAGATCGGCATCCTCGGCCCCAACGGCGCCGGCAAGTCGACCATCCTCAAGATCATGGCGGGG
>DAOKZN010000222.1:0-4442 GCA_035325625.1 Mesorhizobium sp.
CGGACGAGGCGCTGAAGGCGCTGGACACGGGAACGCAGGCGCCGCCGTCTGCCCAGTCGCGCGGCATGCCGGCTTCCGGCCCCGGCGGCGGTGCGGGCGCGCTGGGCGCGCCCGCCACGGAAACGGGTGCCGCGCTGGCGCAGATGCGCATGCCGGCCGGCAATGGCGGTGCCGCTCCGGCCATGCGGCTGGTGGAGACGGCGCCGGCCCCCGTGGCTTTCGCCGCGCCGCCGGTGGCGGAACCCGAGGCGCCTTCGGTTCCGGCGGTTCCGGTGAAGTCGCTGGCCGACATCGCCGCGCTCGCGGACCAGCAGCGCGACCTCGCCTTCAAGGTGCTGCTGAAGCGCTATGTGCGGCCGGTGCGCTTCGAGCCGGGCCGCATCGACGTGGCGCTGACCCCCGACGCGCCCAGGACCCTGCTCAACGACCTGACCTCCCGGCTGCGCGCCTGGACCGGCCGCAACTGGCTGGTTTCGCTGTCGAAGGAGGAAGGCGGCGCCACCCTTGCCGAGACCGAGCAGGCGAGGCGCGAGACCGCCATCCTCGATGCCAGGGCCGACCCCACGGTCGCCGCGATCCTCGCCCGCTTTCCCGGCGCCAGGATCATCGACGTGCGCATCCCGGACGCTCCGGTGCATGACGAGGCGGACGCCGACATGCCGCCCGAGCCGGGGCCGGAAGACGACGACGACAACTGACGAGAATTAAGAGGACACCCCGATGAAGGATCTTCTCGGCCTGATGGGCAAGGCCAAGGAAATGCAGGCCAAGTTCCAGGCCATGCAGGAGGAAATCGCCGCGATGGAAGCCTCGGGCCAGGCCGGCGGCGGGCTCGTCTCGGTGACGCTGACCGGCAAGTTCGAGATGAAGGCGCTGAAGATCGACCCCTCGCTGTTCAAGGAGGACGAGGTGGAGATCCTGGAGGACCTGATCCTGGCCGCGCACAACGACGCCAAGGCCAAGGTCGAGCAGGCGATGCAGGAAAAGACCCGGGCGCTGACGGCTGGCATGCCGCTGCCGCCCGGAATGAAGCTGCCTTTCTAGGCGTCTTGCCGGCATGCCGGCCGGGCCGAGATCGGCCCGTTTTCGGCCCGCCTGCGTTCGCCGCTGACGGTTCCTTAACCATTCCCTGCTTGCTTGCGCGGCTTCACCGAATGTTTCATTCGGTAGGATAACGTGCTCGCTTCGTTAACTTTTTAGCCTTCCTTTTGCCGGAAAGAATCTCATTCTGGCCGCATCGGGGACGTGGCGGCAGCAAAATGAGGCAGGGTCTGTTGATCGCCAAGCGATGCAAGGCGCCGTTTATCGTCGGCGTCGTTTTTTCTCCTCTCTTCCTGGCCGCCTGCAGCCAGACCACGCACGCTCCGGTGGCGAGCTTCACCGAGACGATTTCCCCCTCCACGGTGAAGGGGCAGCCCTACCGCTACACGGCCAGGGACCGGGAGTGCCTGGAAAGGGCGATGTTCTTCGAATCGAACCGTTCGAGCCGGGACGGTCTGGTGGGTGTCGGCACGGTCGTCATGAACCGGCTGAAATCCGGCAAGCACGGCGATACCATCTGCCATGTGGTCGGCGAGCGCGGCCAGTTCGCGCCCGGAGTGATGACGCGGCCGATGAATTCGAAGGCCATGCCGGATGTCGAGGCCGCCGCGCAGGCCGTGCTGAACGGCGAGCGCCATCCCAGGATGAAGGACGCGATGTTCTTCCACACCGCCGGCCTGAAGTTTCCGTACAAGAACATGCACTACGTGGCGGTCGCCGGCGGCAATGCCTTCTACGAGAAGCGCGGCCGCAACTGGCAGCCGCTGCCGCCGGATTCCGAGTTCAGGGTCGTGGCCGCCGATCCTTCGGCACCGGCGCTGCTGGCCGGAACGCCGAAGGAACTGCAGCCGGTGGCGGTGGCTTCGGCGGCGGAGCCGCTCACCGTCACCACGGTCCGGAACGCGGAGGTGGAGCCGGCGCAGCAGCCCGATCCGTCCCGCTTCGGAACCCTGCCCGCGACCGTGCCGGTGGTGCCCGTCGTGACGGCCTCGGCTGCGGGGACGCAGACCCAGCCAACCATGGGCTACCAGTCCACGCCCGAGAACACCGACGCCATCGGCGCGCTGATCGTCAGCGAGAACAGGCCCCTATAGGCCTCCGATATCGGCGCTTGCGGCTTGCGCGGCCTGTCTTCCGGCCGCCAATCGGCTTATATCGCTGGCATGTCCAAGCGAATCGCCGGCCCCGAGATCGAACGCCTGATCCAGCTCCTGGCCAAGGTGCCGGGGCTGGGGCCGCGCTCGGCGCGCCGGGCGGCCCTGCACCTCATCAAGAAGAAGGAGCAGCTCCTGGCGCCGCTCGCCGCCGCCATGGGCGAGGCGGTGGAGAAGGTGCGCGTATGCTCCACCTGCGGCAATGTCGACACCACCGATCCCTGCATGATCTGCACCGACCCGCGCCGCGATCCCGCCACGCTGATCGTGGTCGAGGACGTTTCCGACCTGTGGGCGCTGGAGCGGGCCTCGGCCATGAACGTGCGCTACCATGTTCTGGGCGGCACGCTGTCGCCGCTCGACGGCATCGGCCCGGACCAGCTCAACATCCGCTCGCTGGTCGATCGCGTGGCCGGCGGCGAGGTCAAGGAGGTGATTCTGGCCGTCAACGCCACGGTGGAAGGCCAGACCACGGCGCACTACCTCACCGACCAGCTTGCCGGCTTCGACGTGAAGGTGACGCGGCTGGCGCATGGTGTGCCGGTGGGCGGCGAGCTGGACTATCTGGACGAGGGCACGCTGGCGGCGGCGCTGAAGTCGCGCACCGCGTTTTGACGCATTTGACGGGCGGGGAGCCTGCATGAGCCGCATTTTCGCGACCCTGGCATTTCTTTCGGCGCTGCTGCTTTCCCTGTCCGCTCCGGCCGCGCCGATCGACGACCAGTTCCGCGCCTGGCTGAAGAACGACCTGTGGCCCGAAGCGAAGGCCAAAGGCATCTCGCAGAAGACCTTCGATGCCGCCTTCGACGGCGTGAAGCCGAACCTCAGGCTGCCGGACCTGGTCATGCCCGGCGAGAAGCCGAAGCCGCCGCAGAAGCAGCATCAGGCCGAGTTCGGCTCGCCCGGAGCCTATTTCGCGGAGAAGACCATGCGCGCCGTCACTGCCGGCGGGCGCGCCCGCGCGCAAGGCCAGGCCGCCGCGCTTTCGGCCATCGAAAAGCGCTTCGGCGTTCCGGCCGGCGTGCTGCTGGCGATCTGGGGCCGCGAGACCGGCTTCGGCGCGGCGAAAATGCCCTATGACGCGTTCGAGGTGCTGGGCACCAAGGCGTTCATGGCACGGCGCAAGGACATGTTCCGCACCGAGCTGCTGGCGGCGCTGGAGATCGTGCAGCGCGGCCTCGCCCCGCTGGGCGCCATGAAATCGTCCTGGGCGGGGGCGCTTGGCCAGCCGCAGTTCATGCCCACATCCTTCCTCAAGCATGCCGTGGACGGCGACGGCGACGGCCGCGCCGACATCTGGAACTCGGTGCCCGACACGCTGGCCTCGATCGGCAACTTCCTCGACCATTACGGCTGGGTGAAAGGCCGCGACTGGGGCTTCGAGGTGACGGTGCCGGCAAGCGTCTCCTGCGCACTCGAAGGGCCGGACCGAGGCAAGAAAATCTTCGAATGGGCGGCGATGGGCATCGCCCGCGTCGGCGGCAAGACGTTTCCGGCCAATGAGGCGCGGCAGGAGGGCTTTCTGCTGATGCCGGCCGGGCGGCACGGGCCGGCCTTCATCGTCACGCCGAATTTCTATGTGCTGAAGCAATACAACACCAGCGACCTCTACGCCCTGTTCATCGGCCATGCCGCCGACCGCATCGCGCATGGCGACAGGACCTTCTCGGCCGGCTGGGGCGACGTGGGCGGCCTCTACCGCTCCGACATCGCCGCCCTCCAGCAGGCGCTGGAGAAGAAGGGCTACGACGTCGGTTCCGCCGATGGCCTGCCCGGCTTCAAGACGCGCCGCTCGATCGGCGACTGGCAGGCCAAAAACGGGCGGGCCGCCACTTGCTTCCCGGACGCGGAGCTGGTCAAGGCGGTGCGATAGGTGTCTGGCGCTCAGGTTCCGCGCGGCTTGGCGCGGCTGGTGGCGGTCGCAAGAAGCGGGTTTTCCGGCCAGACATGCTTGGGATAGCGCCCGCGCATGTCGGCGCGCACGTCGGCCCACGAGCCGCGCCAGAAGCCGGGCAGGTCGCGCGTTGTCTGGATCGGCCGGTGCGCGGGCGAAAGCAGCTCCAGCGTCAGCGGCACGGTGCCGCCGGCGATCGACGGGTGCCGGTCGAGGCCGAACAGTTCCTGCACGCGGATGGCCAGCACCGGCGCCTCGCCCTCGTAGCGGATCGGCACGCGGCTGCCCGACGGCGCCTCGAAATGGGTCGGCGCAAGGGCTGCGATGCGGCGTTGCAGGTCGTGCGGCACCAG
>DAOKZN010000223.1:0-4432 GCA_035325625.1 Mesorhizobium sp.
GGGTCCTTGATGTCGCAGGTCTTGCAGTGCACGCAGTTCTGCGCGTTGATGACGAAGCGCACGTCCCTGGCGGCGGGGTCGGCCGCCGCATTGCCGTCCTTGTCCACCCATTCGTAGACGCCGGCCGGGCAATAGCGCGTCGAGGGGCCGGCGAAGACGTCGTGCTCGGAGCGCGTCTGTAGCTCCATGTCGCCGACGATCAGGTGCACCGGCTCGTTCTCCTCGTGGTTGGTGTTGGACAGGAACACCGAGGAGAGCCGGTCGAAGGTCAGCACGCCGTCAGGCTTGGGATAGTCGATCTTCTTGTGCCGGGCGGCCGGCTCCAGCGAGGCCGCGTCGGTCTTGCCGTGCTTCAGCGTGCCGAAGGGCGAGGCGCCGAACAGCGTGTTCAGCCACATGTCGAGCCCGCCCAGCCCGATGCCGAGCAGCGTGCCGAAGCGCGACCACAGCGGCTTGACGTTGCGCACCGTCTTCAGGTCCTTGCCGATGTCGGTCGCGCGCCAGGCGGCTTCATATGCCGTCAGTTCGTCATTGGCGCGACCGCCGGCGATGGCCTCCGCGACATGCTCGGCAGCCAGCATGCCCGACAGCACCGCATTGTGCGAGCCCTTGATGCGCGGCACGTTGACCAGACCGGCCGAGCAGCCCATCAGCACGCCGCCGGGGAAGGACAGCTTCGGCACCGACTGCCAGCCGCCCTCGGTGATGGCGCGGGCGCCGTAGCCGATGCGCTTGGCGCCCTCGAAGGTGCCGCGGATGGCCGGATGGGTCTTGAAGCGCTGGAATTCCTCGAAGGGCGACAGGTACGGATTCTTGTAGTTCAGGTGAACGACGAAGCCGACCGCCACCAGATTGTCTTCCAGATGGTAGAGGAAAGAGCCGCCGCCGGTCTTGAAGTCGAGCGGCCAGCCGAAGGAATGCTGCACCAACCCCGGCTTGTGGTTCTCGGGCGTGACCTGCCACAGTTCCTTGAGGCCGATGCCGAACTTTGCCGGCTCGCGGTCTTGCGAAAGGCCGTATCTGGCGATGAGCTGCTTGGCCAGCGAGCCGCGCGCACCCTCGCCGATCAGCACATATTTGCCCATCAGCGCCATGCCGGGGGCGTAGTTCGGGCCGTGCGTGCCGTCCTTTTCCACGCCCATGTCGCCGGTGACGACGCCGGTGACCGCGCCCTCGTCGTTGTAGAGCAGCCCGGCCGCCGCGAAGCCCGGATAGATCTCGACGCCGAGCGCCTCGGCCTTGCCGGCCAGCCAGCGGCAGACATTGCCCAGAGAGACGATGTAGTTGCCGTGATTGTTCATCAGCGGCGGCATCAGGAAGTTCGGCAGGCGGAACGAGCCGGCGGGCCCAAGCACCAGGAAATGGTCCGCCGTCACCGGCGTCTTGAAGGGATGATCCGGCTCTTCGCGCCAGCCGGGCAGCAGCCGGTCGACGCCGATGGGATCGACGACCGCGCCGGAGAGGATATGCGCGCCGACCTCGCCGCCCTTTTCCAGCACCACGACGGAAAGCTCGGGATCGACCTGCTTCAGGCGGATCGCCGCCGCAAGGCCGGCCGGCCCCGCACCGACGATCACCACGTCGAACTCCATGCTTTCGCGTTCGATCTCGCTCATCAGTTCCTCCGCACCGCTTGCCCCGGATGTAGCTGGCTCTGCGCTCCATAGCCTATCAATTCGCGACGCGAAACCGGCGAAAACAGCGCATCCCATTTCCGGTGCGGCAGCAGGCTTTGCTGCGCCGGCTTTGCGGGCGCGCTGCGATCGGCCATACTGGTCGCATGCGCAGCACCGATCCGTCCGGATTTCTCGCAATGCGCCCCGCCGCCGCGCGCCGTGCGTGGCTGGCGCTGCTGCTCGGTTTTTGCGTGCTGCCGGCCATCCCCGCCAGGGCGGAAGATCGCAGGCAATGGCCGGCCGGGCCCTATTCCTTCTCCGACGAGCTGGGCGGCTTCCTGATCCGCGGCGTTACCGGCACCGGCACGCGCGACGACCCGATCGTCGTCCATGAGGAGCTGGAATCGGCCACGCCGGTGACGCTGACCATCCGCGCCATACGCCCGATCCGGCCATTCGATTCGTCGGGCGAATATGTCAGCGGCATCCTGTATATGCGCGTCCTTGCGCTGAACGACAGCGGCCAGCCCTGGGTGGAGTTCGAGTTCGAGCTCCAGGAGATATTGGGCCGGCCCAGCACGTTCGGCGACGGGCTTTCCTTCGACCAGCGCTCGAAGATACCGGAGCATATCGCCTCGCCGGATTTCGCCACCTTCAGCCGCGAATTCGAGCCCTACGACCGGCTGCTGTTCAAGGACGGCAAGGTCGATCCGCTGAAGACGGCACAGTTCGAGTTCCTGGTGACGGACTACACGCCGCGCTGGACCTTCTACATCGTGCAGGACCCGCGCATTCCGTCCACCTGAAGCTTGCAAATGGCGGCACGGCGAAGGATGGTGCGGCCATGATCGCCCCCGACAAAGCAACCGAGATCCGCGCCCTGCTGGCCTTCTACGCCGAGGCCGGCGTGGACGAGGCGCTGGACGACGCGCCGGTGAACCGCTTCGCCGAGGCGGCGCGGCCGGCGCCGCAACCGCAGCCTGCCCGGGCTGCGCGCGCAGCATTGCCCGAGATCGCCCAGCCCGCGGTGCGGCCAACGACAGCGGCGGTGCCCGACGAGGCGCAGGCGGCGCTTGCCCGCCAGCTCGCCGCCGCGGCGGCCACGCTGGAGGAATTGCGCGAGGCAATGGCGGCCTTCGACGGCTGCAACCTCAAGTCCACCGCCAAGAACCTGGTCTTTGCCGACGGCAACCCCGAAGCCGCGCTGATGCTGGTGGGCGAGGCGCCCGGCCGCGACGAGGACATCGAAGGCCGGCCTTTCGTCGGCCGTTCCGGCCGGCTGCTCGACCGCATGCTGGCGGCGATCGGCTTCGACCGCGGCTCGGCCTATATCGCCAACGTCATCCCGTGGCGGCCGCCGGGCAACCGCGCGCCGACGCCGCACGAAACGGAAATCTGCCGGCCCTTCATCGAGCGGCAGATCGAGCTGGTCAGGCCGAAGGTGCTGGTCAATCTCGGCGGGCCATCGGCCAAGACGCTGCTCGACACCACAGAGGGCATATTGCGGCTGCGTGGCAACTGGCGCGTCCACACCACCGCCGCCGGCGTCGCCATCCCGGCCATGCCGACGCTGCACCCCGCCTACCTGCTGCGCACGCCGGCGCACAAGCGGCTGGCCTGGCGCGACTTCGTGGAGGTCAAGGCAAGGCTCGCCGAGCTCGGCTGATCCGGGGGGCATGCGCGGGCGGGGCGTTCACCCCTGAGGCGGCACGACCTTGCGCGCCCTGCCCCGCGGCAGGCCGAGTTGGCGCTCGCGCCAGATGATGAAGATGCCCGCGGCCACCACGATGAAGCCGCCGACGAGGGTGTTCAGCGTCGGCATCTCGGCGAACACCCAGTAGCCGACGACGACGCCGAGGATCATGGACGCATATTCGAAGGGCGCGACCACCGAGGCTTCGGCATGGCGATAGGCTTCCGTCATCAGGATCTGGCCGAGCCCGCCGCAGATGCCCGACCCGACGAGCAGGGCCGCCTGCAGCGGCGAAAGCCATTGCCAGCCGAAGGGGAGCGACAGCAGCGAAGCCGCCGTCGCCGTCAGCGAGAACCAGAGCACGATGGTGGCCGTCTTCTCGGTATGGACGAGGCTGCGCACCAGGATCATGGCGACGGCGGATATGGCGGCGGAAAGCAGCACGGCGATGACGCCGAGCAGCTCCTGGTCGCCCAGCCCCTGCGGGGCGGTCAGAAGCGTCAGCTTCGGCCAGGAGATGACGAGCACGCCGGCAAGGCCGACCACCACGGCGCTCCAGCGGTAGAAGCGGATCGTCTCGCCCAGGAACATGGCGCTGAACACCACCACCAGCAGCGGCTGCGCATAGTTCAGCGTGATCGCCTCGGGCAGCGGCAGGCGTGTCAGCGCGAAGAAGCCGAGCGCCATGGACGAGACGCCCACCAGCCCGCGCGCTATGTGGCTGAACGGCCGCGACGTCGTCAGCGCGCTGTGCAGCACCTCCCGCCGCGCCAGGAACAGCAGGATGGGCGGAATGGCGAAGAAGGAGCGGAAGAAGACGATCTCGCCCGCCGGCACGTCGCCGGCGGCCTTGATGAATGTCTGCATGGCAACGAAGACCGCCACCGACAGCACCTTCATGCCTATGCCGGTGAGCGTATCCCCCGGAACTGTCGTCGCCGTCACGCCATGGCCGTTCTCTGTATCGCCTCCCATATGCGGGCAGGCGTCGCCGGCATCTCTATATGGCCAATTCCGTAGGCGCGATAGAGCGCATCCGTCACCGCGTTGAGCGCGGCCGGCGTGGAGCCGATGGTGCCCGCCTCGCCCGCGCCCTTGATGCCGAGCGCGTTGGTGGTGGAGG
>DAOKZN010000224.1:0-4426 GCA_035325625.1 Mesorhizobium sp.
GCCTCCCCGTCGCGCGAGACGGCGATCACCGCCGTGCGGTCGTCGCGCGCGGCCCAGCCGTCGATCACGTCGAAGGCGAAGTTGAACTCCTCGGGCACGTCGATGCGAAAATTCCTGCGGGCCCGCTCATATGTCCGGTCGACGGCCGAAAAATCCATTTTCTTCTCCCTGCGCGGCATGCCCTCCGGCGGCCGGAGCAGCCGGCAGCCCCCGCCGCGCCGTTCACAGATGGCGGTTACGCGCGCGGTAGCGGGCGACGAGCCTTTCGTTGACCTCTCCGGCGCCGGGCATGTTGGCGCTGAGATAGATCGGCGCTTCCGCGCCGGAGGCGCTGAGCCGCACCGCGACCTCGGCGAAGACGGCATTGAGCAGCGCGGCCCCGATGGAGGTGGAGACCGGCCCCACCCGCAGTTCGGAGCCCGGCACCGGCATGACCGCATCGCCGGGCGGCGCGCCGTTGTCCAGCACGATGTCGGCGATGTCGGCCACGCGCGTGCGGCCCCGCGCCGCCTGCCGCGAATATTCCTGCGAGGTGACGGTGACGACGGTGGCGCCGCATGCCTTGCCGAACTGCGCCGCCTCGACCACGGCGACGTTGACGCCACTGTTGGAGACGATGACCAGCACGTCGTCCGGCCCCATCGGGTAGTGCTTCAGGATGGGCCCGACCACGCCCGGCAGGCGCTCGAACACGGTGCTGGCGGTGGCGCCTTCATGCACCATCAGGGCGGAGGCCAGGATGGGCACCACCAGCGCCAGCCCGCCGGCGCGGTAGTGCGCTTCCTCCGCCAGTATGTGGCTATGGCCGGTGCCGAAGATGTAGACCAGCCCGTCGGCCTTCGCCGCATGTTCCACGGCGTCGGCCGCCGCGGCGATGGCGTCGGCGTTGTGCTCCAGCAGCCGGCCCATGCGGGCGGCAAGGTCTGCCAGATAGGCGGCTGCGGTGGGCGTCCTGCTCATGCGGTCCTGCCGGAAGAAGGCGACCGCCGCGATGCGGCGGCCGGCGGCGGCATATTCGGCAAAGCAGGCGCTTTCCGCAACAGGCAATCGCCGCCGCTCAGGCGCCGGCCTTGTCCAGTTCGCCCATGTCGGCGGCGGAAAGCTTCAGCGAGGCTGCCTTGACCAGGCTGTCCATCTGCTGCGCGCTCGTGGCGCTGGCGATCGGCGCGGTGATGCCGGGGCGCGCCATCAGCCAGGCCAGCGCCACCTCCGCCGGCTTCGCGCCATGCCGGGCCGAGACGGCGTCGAGCGCGGCCAGGATGCGCATGCCGCGCGGGTTGAGATAGCCCTTCACCCCCTCGCCGCGCACGCTTTTGCCGAGATCGTCGATGCCGCGGTACTTGCCGGAAAGGAAGCCCTTGGCGAGCGCGTAGTAGCTGATGACGCCGAGCCTTTCGGCAACGCACAGGTCGCGCAGCGGGCCCTCGAAGCCGGCGCGGTCGTAGAGGTTGTATTCGGGCTGCAGCACCTCGTAGCGCGGCAGGTCGCGCAGCCGGGCGACGTCCAGCGCCGCGCGCAACTGGCCGGCGTCGAGGTTGCAGGCGCCGATATGGCGCACCTTGCCGGCAGCGATCAGCTTCTGGTAGGCGCCGAGCGTTTCCTCATAGGGCACGGTCGGGTCCGGCCAGTGCGACAGGTAAAGGTCGATGACGTCGGTCTGCAGGCGCTTCAGCGAGGCTTCCACCGCCTTTTCGATATAGGCGGCGGAAAGGTCCTTCTTGCCCTGCCCCATGTCGGAGCCGACCTTGGTGACGACGATCACGCGGTCGCGGTTGCCGCGCGCCTTCATCCAGTTGCCGATAATGGTTTCCGATTCGCCGCCCTTGTTGCCGGGCACCCAGCGGGAATAGGAATCGGCGGTGTCTATCGCGTTGAAGCCGGCGGCGGCGAATCGGTCGAGCAGGTCGAATGAGGTTTTCTCGTCGGCGGTCCAGCCGAACACGTTGCCGCCGAGGACCAGCGGGGCGATTTCGAGGGTGGTGGAACCGAGGCGGCGTTTCTGCAAGGCGGGTCTCCAATGCTGGCGAAACGAAGGTCACCGGGATTCTAGGCCGCCATCAACACAGATCAAAGACTTGACAGGGCTTTTGCTCCGTCTTCTTTGCCATGCGGCACGACCCGCCGCGCCACCCCTTCCAGCCAGCGGTCGCGGATGCCGAGCGCACCCAGATGCTCGAGCGTATTGAAGACATAGTCCTCGTTGCGGCCGGATTGGCCGACCGCGCCGGCCACCACGGTCGCCGCGTCCGCCTCGTCGAGGGCGCCGGCATATTGCTCGTGCCGGCGGTCGGCGACATAGGCGACCGCCGGCACGCTCAGGCCGCTCTCCAGCCGCACGTCGAGGGTCCGCTCCAGATACACCTGGGTGACCTGCTCGCGCTCGCGCAGATAGGCGATGACCTCGCCGTGCAGCTCGCCCGGCACGCGGAAGGCCAGCCCCACGCAGGAGCCGCCCCGGTCGAGGCCCAGCACCAGCCCCGGCCGCTCGCGCGTGCCGCGATGCACGAAGGAATAGACGCAGAGCGAGCGGCGATAGCCGAACAGCCGCGCCCGCTGCGTCTCGACATGCGCGAAGCCGGGCCGCCAGATCAGCGACCCGTAGCCAAAAACCCAAAAATCGCCCATATGCCAAGCCTGTATGGCCGCGCCGACACGAAGCCCCCGCGGGCACACGCCCGCCGGAGGTGGCCGGCACATTCGAATGGCGCAGAGGTAGCGAGAGCCGCAGCATGACGTCAAGCAACGAAATTCCGCGCAAGCCCCGCCGCGCGCTCTGGTGGGTAGCGCTGCTGCTGCTCATGGTGTTCGGCCTCTATAGCGCCGGCTGGTTCTGGCTGGCCGGGCATCTGCGCAGCGAGGTCGAGGCCGGGATCGCCGCGCTGGACGCGCAGGGCACCCGCGCCGCCTGCGTCAACATGCAGGTGAGCGGCTATCCGCTGCGCCTCAACGTGACCTGCGACGCGCTTGCCTATGAGGACGATGCCGGCAACGTCGCCGCCTCGGCCGGCAGCCTGAACGCGGCGGCGAGCCTGCCCTTCCCCTGGCTGCCGGCGGCCGAGCTGCGCGGCCCGCTGCGCACCACCTCGCCCGGCATGACGCCGCTGTGGATCGACTGGGACCGGCTTCGGGCCGTGGCGCACCTGTCCTGGCCGCTGGCCAAGCGCGTCTCACTGGATGCCGAGGGGCTTTCGGGCCAGACCGACCCGCAGGACGACACCGACCCGGTGCAACTGTTCAGCGTCGGCAAGGCCGCCGCGGAAGTGCAGCCGAACGGCCAGGACCTCGCCTATAGCGGCCGCTTCGGCGACCTGGAGATCGACGCCGAGGCGCTGGGCGGGCACGCCCTGCCGCCGCTGGACGGCAATGTCCGCGCAACCCTCAAGGACGGCGTGGCCCTGCTCACGGCGGACACGCACAGCCTGCGCGGCCACAAGGTGGAGATCGCCGGCGCAGAGCTTTCCTCCGGCGAGGCGCGCGTCTCGGTGTCGGGGCCGGTGGAGATCGGCGCCGACGGCCTGATCGACGCCACGCTCGTCGTCAGGCTGCACAATCCCAAGGCGGTGGCCGAGGTGCTTGCCGGCGTGCTTCCGGAAAAGGCCGGCCAGATCCGGCAGGGCGTCGGCATGCTGGCCATGCTGGGCGACGAGCCGGCGCTGCCGCTCAACGTGGTCAAGGGCAAGGCCACGCTCGGCTTCATCCCGCTGGGCGAGATCAAGCCCGTGGAATGAGGGGCAAGGCCGCCCTCAGGCGGCGCTGCGCGTCTCCGAGATCACGTCGACCAGGTCGTTCACCACCGTCTCGACCAGCTTGGAGTCGTCGCCTTCCGCCATGACGCGGATGAGCGGCTCGGTGCCGGAGGGGCGGATGACCAGGCGGCCGCTCTTGCCCAGCCGGTTGCGGGCATCCTCTATCGCGGCCTTGACGGAGGCCTCCTCCAGCGGCTGGCCGCCGGCGATGCGCACGTTCTTCAGAAGCTGCGGCACCGGCTCGAACTTGCGCGACAACTCGCTGACCGGCCGGTTCTGCCGCTTGATGCAGGCCAGCACCTGCAGCGCCGAGACCAGCCCGTCGCCGGTGGTGGAGAAATTGGACAGCACGATGTGGCCGGACTGCTCGCCGCCGACATTGAAGCCGTGCGCGCGCATGTGCTCGACCACGTAGCGGTCGCCCACCTTGGTGCGGTGCAACTGCAGGTTCATGCCGTTGAGGAAGCGCTCCAGGCCGAGATTCGACATCACCGTGGAGACCACGCCGCCGCCGGCCAGATGGCCGCTCTGCTGCCAGGATTCGGCGATCATGGCCATGATCTGGTCGCCGTCGACCACCGCCCCGTTCTCGTCCACGATGACGACGCGGTCGGCGTCGCCGTCAAGCGCGATGCCGATGTCGGCGCGCACCTCGTGCACCTTCTTCTGCAGGCCGACGG
>DAOKZN010000225.1:0-1130 GCA_035325625.1 Mesorhizobium sp.
ATTCCCGCCCGCATGCAGCGCAAGGCCGCCGGCGACCTGAAGAAGCTGCTCACGGATGCGCTGGTCGAGGCCGGCCTGACCTATGAGGCGGCGCGCGAATACTGGACGCCGCGGCGGCTGGCGCTCGACATTCGCGGCCTGCCGCCGCGCTCGAAGGACGTGCGCGAGGAGATCAAGGGCCCGTCCACCAAGGCGCCCGAGCAGGCGATCCAGGGGTTCCTGCGCAAGGCGGGGCTCGCTTCTGCGGCGGAAGCCCATGTCCATTCCGATCCCAAGAAAGGCGATTTCTACGTCGCCCACATCGTCAGGCCGGGCCGGGCGGCCGAAGACATCATCGCCGAGCTGGTGCCGGGCATCGTGCGCGCCTTTCCCTGGCCGAAATCCATGCGCTGGGGGGCCGCGTCCGGGCCCAAGGGCATGAGCTATGGCGGCATCGAGGGGCGCGGCGGCGAGGCGCTGCGCTGGGTGCGCCCGCTGCAATCCATCCTGTGCACCTTCGGGCCGGAGACGGAGGAGCCGGTGGTGGTCGATTTCGAGGTCGACGGCATCCGCTCCGGCAACGTTACCTATGGCCACCGCTTCCATGCGCCGGGGCCGATCACGGTCAAGCGCTTCGCGGACTACGTCGCCGCGCTGGAGGCGGCCAAGGTGGTGCTCGACGCGGACCGCCGCAAGCAGAGCATCCTGGCGGACGCCAAGAACCTCGCCTTCGCCAACGGGCTGGACCTCGTCGAGGACGACGGCCTGCTGGAGGAGGTGTCCGGGCTGGTCGAATGGCCGGTGGTGCTGATGGGCGAGTTCGAGCAGGATTTCCTGTCCATCCCGGCCGAGGTGATCCGGCTCACCATCCGCGCCAACCAGAAATGCTTCGTCGCCCGCCCCCGGGGCGAGCCGGAAGAGCTTTCCAACCGCTTCCTGCTCGTCGCCAACATCGAGGCCAAGGACGGCGGCACCGAGATCGCGCGCGGCAACGGCAAGGTGGTGCGTGCCCGCCTTTCGGACGCCGTCCACTTCTGGAAGACCGACCAGGCAGACCTTCCGGATCTCGGCCAGCTGCGAGATTCGGCGGAAAAATTCGGCCTCGATCTGGCAAAGCCGCTCGACCAGCGCATGGCGCGGCTCGACCATCT
>DAOKZN010000225.1:1230-4421 GCA_035325625.1 Mesorhizobium sp.
TCGGCCTCGATCTGGCAAAGCCGCTCGACCAGCGCATGGCGCGGCTCGACCATCTGAATGTCACCTTCCACGCCAAGCTCGGCACGCAGGGCCAGCGCGTGCAGCGCATCGCCGCTCTGGCGCGCGAGATCGCGCCGCTGGTGGGCGCCGATGCCGCTCTGGCGGCCCGCGCGGCGGTGCTGGCCAAGGCCGACCTGCAGACGGAAGTGGTGGGCGAGTTCCCCGAGCTTCAGGGCGCCATGGGCCGCAAATACGCGCTGCTGCAGGGCGAGAACCCGTCGGTCGCAGCCGCGATCGAGGAGCATTACAAGCCGCAGGGCCCGTCCGACCGCGTGCCCACCGACCCGGTCTCCGTGGCCGTGGCGCTGGCCGACAAGCTGGACACGCTGGTCGGCTTCTGGGCCATCGACGAGAAGCCGACGGGCTCGAAGGACCCCTACGCGCTGCGCAGGGCGGCGCTGGGCGTCATCCGCATCGTCGTAGAGAATGGAATACATTTGCGCCTTGTGGAAACTGCCGCCTCGGCCGGCGCCACAGCGCGCCATTTTGTTTCTGAGGATGTCATCGCTCAGTTGCAGAGCCGACTTTCTCCGGTCGAGGGGCGTAGGCAGCTCGAGGAGCGGGCTCTATTCGAGAGATTGGCCGAGGAAGATCTCCTCTCCTTCTTCCACGACCGCCTGAAAGTATACCTGCGCGACCAGGGCGCGCGGCACGATCTGATCGATGCGGTGCTGGCGAGCGGCGCCCCTTCCACCTCCCCCTTGTGGGGAGGTCGGACCGAAGGTCCGGGTGGGGGTAACCACGCCGATGCCCTGACCCCCACCCCGCCCGCCGGCGCGGGCGACCCTCCCCGCAAGGGGGAGGGTGGAGCGGCCAACGACGATCTGCTCACCATCGTGCGGCGCGTGGAGGCGCTCGGCAGCTTCCTCGACACCGAGGACGGCAAGAACCTGCTGGCAGGGACGAAGCGCGCCGCCAACATCCTTGCCGCCGAGGAGAAGAAGGGCACCGCGGTCGCGGCAGCCGTCGACCCGGCCCTGTTGCGCGAGGACGCCGAGAAGAACCTGTTCTCGGCGGTGAATCAGGCCGAGAAGGAAGCCGGCCAAGCGATTCGGAATGAAGACTTTTCCGGCGCCATGCGTGCCCTGAGCAGCCTGCGCGAGCCCGTCGATTCGTTCTTCGAGAAGGTTCTCGTGAACGATGAGGACGCGGCCGTGCGCGCCAACCGCCTGGCGCTGCTTGCCCGCATCCGGGCGGCGACCGGCGAGGTGGCCGACTTCTCGCGCATCGCCGGGTAGTCGGCCGGAACGGCCGGAGGGATGAAGGACCGTGGTCGAGATATTGCCTGCCGATAGGGCTCTCGCCCCGGCGCTGGCGCTGCTCGGCGCCGGCGAGGTTGTGGCCATCCCCACCGAGACCGTCTACGGGCTGGCCGGCGACGCCACCAATGGCGAGGCGGTGGCCCGCATCTTCGAGGCCAAGGGCCGGCCGCGCTTCAACCCGCTGATCGCCCATGTCAGCGACATGGAAATGGCCGAGCGCATCGGCGTGTTCGATCCGCTGTCGCGCCGGCTAGCGGAAAAATTCTGGCCGGGGCCGCTGACGCTGGTGCTGCCGCTGCGCGAGGACGCCGGCATCCACCCGCTGGTCACGGCCGGCCTCGCCACCATCGCGCTGCGCATGCCGCGCGGGTTCGGCGGCGAACTGATCGCGCGGCTCGGCCGGCCGCTGGCCGCGCCCAGCGCCAATTCGTCGGGCCGCATCAGCGCCACGAGCGCGCAGGCCGTCGCGGCTGATCTGGGGGAACGCATCAGGCTGGTCGTCGATGGCGGGCCGACGCCGGTCGGGCTGGAATCCACCATCGTCAAGGCCGAGCCGGACGGGACCTTGCGCCTGCTGAGGCCCGGCGGCGTCGCCGCAAGCGAGATCGAGGCGGTCGCCGGCACGGCGCTGGTGCGCGGCGCGGCGGGGGGGCAGGCCGCCGTGCAGGCCCCGGGCATGCTGGCCTCCCACTATGCGCCGAACGCTTCCGTGCGGCTCGGCGCGACCGAGCTGCGCCCGGGCGAGGCGCTGCTGGCCTTCGGCCCGCGCCGCGCGGCGGGCTGGCGGCAGGCCGTGGCCGTCGAAAACCTTTCCGAAAGCGGCGACCTGCGCGAGGCAGCCAGCAGGCTGTTTTCCGCCCTCCAGGCGCTCGACCGCAGCGGCGCGGCAACGATCGCCGCCGAACCGGTCCCCATGGAGGGACTGGGCGAGGCGATCAACGACCGGCTTTCCCGCGCCGCCGCCCCACGCGGCTGACGGCGCTTGATCGGGACGGGCTTTGATCCCGGCGGTCTCGAGGCATGGATTCCTGACACTCTCCGCTCATTTCATTCGCTGCGAGGCCGGGAATCCATGCCTCGACATCGGCGAAGCCAATGGCGACGCAGGGCCGGGAACGCCAAGCGTGACAGCATCGCCGCGCTCGCCTAGTTTGCGCGCATGAACGACACCGCCTCCCAGCTCGAACCCGGCCTCATCCAGCGCTTCGCCGCCATCGTCGGCGACAGATACGCGCTGCGCACGCCCGCCGACATCGCGCCCTACCTGGTCGAGCCGCGCGGCCTGTGGCACTGCCGCACCTCGCTGGTGCTGCGGCCGGGCAGCGTGGAGGAGGTGAGCCGCATCCTGCGGCTGGCGACCGAGACCGGCACGCCCATCGTGCCGCAGAGCGGCAACACCGGGCTGGTCGGCGCCCAGGTGCCCGATGCCTCGGGTCGCGAGGTGGTGCTGTCGCTGGCCAGGCTGGACCGCATCCGCGAGATCGACACGGCCTCGAACAGCATCACCGCCGAGGCCGGCGTCATCCTGCAGACGCTTCAGGAAGCGGCCGATGCCGCCGGCCGGCTGTTTCCGCTGTCGCTGGCTGCGCAGGGCTCGTGCCGCATCGGCGGCAACCTTTCCTCCAACGCCGGCGGCACCGGCGTGCTGGCCTATGGCAACGCGCGCGAACTGTGCCTCGGCGTGGAGGTGGTGCTGCCCACCGGCGAGGTGTTCGACGACCTGCGCAAGCTGAAGAAGGACAATACCGGCTACGATTTGAAGAACCTGTTCGTCGGCGCCGAGGGCACGCTGGGCGTCATCACCGCGGCGGTGTTGAAGCTGTTTCCGAAGCCGAAGGGCCGCGAGGTGGCCTTCGTGGGGCTGCGGTC
>DAOKZN010000226.1:0-4406 GCA_035325625.1 Mesorhizobium sp.
GGCGTTGTCCTTGGTCACCAGCGTGGCGTCGAGGATGTACTCGCCATGCACCGGCACATGGTCGTAGAGTGCGGCGGCGGTCAGTTCGAGCGCCGTGCCCACCATTGCCGGCGGATAGAGCACGTCCACCGGGATCATCTTGTCGCCGTCCATGACCTTCTTGATCATGTCCTTGGAGCCGGCACCGGCGACGACATACTGGATGTCGGTGCGCTTGGACTGCTCGATAGCCTGGAGCACGCCCACCGCCATGTCGTCATCCTGGCACCACACCACGTCGATCTTCGGGTACTTGGTCAGGTAGTCCTGCATGACCTTGAAGGCGTCGTCGCGGTTCCAGTTGCCGAACTGGCGGTCGAGAACCTTGACGTTGGAGCCGGCGATGCCCTTGTCGAAGCCGTCCTGGCGCTGCTGGTCGATCGGGATGGGCAGGCCGCGGATGACCACGACCTCGGCGTCCGGCGTCTTCTCGGCGATGTACTTGCCGGCCACCTCGCCGAGCGCCGGATTGTTGCCGGCGACGTAGAGGTCGCGCACCGAATTGTCGTTGCTGGACGGCGCGCGGTCGACCAGCGCGACGAACTTGCCCTTGCCCTTCACTTCCTTGATGGCGTTGACCAGCGGGTCGGGGTCGGACGGCAGGATGACAAGGGCGTCGATGCCCTGTGTGTCGAGGTCCTGCACGGCATTGGCCTGGCTGGCGGCGTCCGGCGAGGTCTTGACGATGACCTTGAGGCCGGGATGCTCGGCCTCAAGCAGCTTGGCCACGCGCTCGGCGTGGAACACCACGCCCGCCGTCCAGCCATGGTCGGCGGCGGGGATCGAGACGCCGATGGTCAGTTTCTTGTCTTCGGCGTGCGACACGCCCATCAAGGCCGCCATGGCGACGGCGGCGAAGCCCAGTAGTCGTTTGCGCATACTCTCCTCCAATGTGACAGGGTCTGGTGGACAAAGGCCGGGTGCCCCGCTGGCCCGGCCCTGTTCGCTATCTCCGTGCCAGCGAGCGCTGCACCAGCATGGCGATGATGATGATCGCGCCCTGAATGGCGCCGAGCAGATATTCGCTGACGAAATTCGACAGCAGCATGATGTTGCCGACGATCTCCAGGATGAAGGCGCCGCAGATCGTGCCCCAGATGCGGCCCACGCCGCCGCGCAGCGCGGTGCCGCCGACGACGACGGCGGTGATCGCCTGCAGCTCCCACATCAGGCCGGTGGTGGCCGAGGTGGAGCCGAGCCGCGGAATGTAGAGCAGGCAGGCCACGGCCACGCACAGGCCCTGGATGACATAGGTGAGCGTGCGCACGCGGGCGACCGGAATGCCGGAATAGCGGGCCACGTCCTCGTTGGAGCCGACGGCCAGCACGTGGCGGCCGTAGCGCGTGCGGTAGAGCACGAAGGCGCCGAGCGCGGCGGTGGCCAGGATGACGATGATGGGAACCGGCACGCCCAGCACCGAGCCGAAATAGGCGGGACGGTAGAGCGACTGGATTTCCGAGGACCGCAGCGGGATCGCCCCGCCCTGCGACAGCCAGGTGGTGAGGCCGCGGAAGATGCCCATGGTGCCGAGCGTGGCGATGAAGGGCTCTATCCCGCCCAGCGTGGTGATGAGGCCGTTGGCCAGGCCGCAGGCCGCGCCCAGCAATATGGCCAACACGACCGCGGCGGCCAGCATGGCCGCGGGGCTGCCGAAGCTGCCGCTGTTCAGGAACATGATGGTGAGGCTGGCGACGAAGGCCACCATCGAGCCGACCGAGAGGTCGAGTCCGCCGGCCGAGATGACGAAGGTGGCGCCCACCGCGATGATGGCGATGAAGGCGCTGCGGGTCAGCACGTTGAGCAGGTTGTCGACCGAGAAGAAGTTCGGATTGGCGAAGGCGCCCAGCACCAGAAGCAGCGCCAGCGCCACGAAGGGCGCCACGGCCGTCAGGTCGACATTGCGCCAGGAGGCGCGCGATCTTGGCTTTTCTGCAGCGAGGTCGGTCATGGTCTGCTCTATGCGGCCTCTTGTGATTTGACGCCCGTCGCCAGCACGACGATCCTGTCTTCGGTCATCTCGTCGCCCGCCACCTCGCCGACGATGCCGCCCGCCCGCATCACCAGGACGCGGTCGCAGATGCCGATCAGCTCGGGCATTTCGGACGATATGACGATGATGGACCGCCCCTCGTCGGCGAGCCGGGCGATGAACTTGTAGATCTGTTCCTTGGTGCCGATGTCGATGCCTCGCGTCGGCTCGTCGATGATGACGATGGCGGGGTCCAGCATCATCATCTTGGCCAGGAGCAGCTTCTGCTGGTTGCCGCCGGAAAGCTGCCCGGCCAGCAGGTCCTTGCGCCCGGTGCGGATGTCGAACTCGGCGATCGCCTTGTCCAGCGCGGCCGCTTCCCTGGCCCGGTCGATCTGCAGCCCGCGCACGAAGGCGGCGAGCGAAGCGAGCGTCAGGTTGGTGCGCAGGTCCTTGGTCAGCAGCAGGCCCTTGCCCTTGCGGTCCTCGCTCAGATAGACGATGCCGGCCTTGAGGCTGGCGTCCACATTGGCGAAATGCACCGGCTGCCCGTTCAGCCGCACCGTGCCGCGGCCGGGGCGCAGGCCGACGATGCCTTCCATCAGTTCGGTGCGGCCGGCGCCGACGAGCCCGGCGAAGCCGAGGATCTCGCCCTTGCCGAGCCTGAACGAGGCATGCCGGGCGAAGCCGGGCACGGAAAAATCCTCCACCTCCAGCACCGTCTCGCGCGCGGAAGCCGCCTGGTGGTCGGGATAGAGCTTGGCGACGTCGCGGCCGACCATCAGCTTGGCCATGTCCATCGGCTCCAGTTCCGCGGCGGGGCGGGAGGCCACCAGCCGGCCGTCGCGCAGCACCGTCACCCGGTCGGCGATCTGCTTAACCTCCGGCAGGCGGTGCGAGATGTAGAGCACGGCCGTGCCCCTGGCGCGGATATCGGCGATGACCTTGAGCAGCGCTTCGGTCTCGATCGGGGTGAGCGAGGCGGTCGGCTCGTCGAAGATCACCACGCGATGCGGCACCAGAAGCACCCGCGCGATCTGCACGAGCTGGCGCTGGGCGATGGACAGGCGCCCCACCACCGCGTTCGGGTCGATGTCGGCGCCGAGGTCGCGCACCGCCCGCCGGGCGCCTTCGTTCATGGCGCGGTCGTCCACGGTCAGCCCTTTGCCGAGCTCGCGGCCGAGATAGACGTTCTGGGCGACGGTCAGGTCCGGCGCCAGCAATATCTCCTGATGCACCAGCACGATGCCGCGCCGCTCGGCATCGACCGGCCCGGTCAGCGTCACCGTCTGGCCGTCGATGCGCAATTCGCCCTTGCTCGGCTGCAGATGGCCGGCCAGCAGCTTCATCAGCGTCGACTTGCCGGCGCCGTTCTCGCCGATGATGGCGTGCACCTCGCCCGCCCGCACGTCCAGGCTGATGTCCTTCAGCACCTCCACCGGGCCGAACGACTTCGACAGGCCGACCGCTTCGAGCAGCGGCGCGGCGGAAGGTGTGGAAGCGGAGGAGGAGGAGCTCATCCCACCTTCGTCCATACGTTGCCGGCCTTCGAGGAGGCCACGGCGGCCTCGATGAAGCGCATGCCGGCCAGCCCGTCCTCGACCGTGGGATAGATCACCTCGGCATCCGGCCTGGCGCCGTCGCGCGCCGCGCGGATGGCGCGGGCCGCTTCCGTGTAGATGGTGGCGAAGCCCTCCAGATAGCCTTCCGGATGGCCGCCCGGCACGCGGCTGACGCGCGCGGCCTGCGGCCAGGCACCGGCGCCGGCGCGGGTCAGAAGCTGCTTGGGCTCGCCGAAGCGCGTGAACCACAGATAGTTCGGGTCGGCCTGCGTCCATTCCAGGCCGCCCCTTGTGCCGTAGACGCGCAGCTTCAGCCCGTTCTCGTTGCCCACCGCCACCTGGCTGGCCCACAGCATGCCGCGCGCCCCGCCCTTGTAGCGGAGCAGGATCTGCACGTCGTCGTCCAGCAGCCGGCCGGCCGCAAAGGTGGTGAGCTGCGCCAGAAGTTCGTCCGTCTCCAGCCCGGAAACGAAGGCGGCGAGGTTGTAGGCATGGGTGCCGATGTCGCCGATGGCCCCGCCCGCGCCGGAGCGCTTGGGGTCGGTGCGCCATTCCGCCTGCTTGGAGCCGGACAGCTCCGCCCGCTCGGTCAGCCAGTCCTGCGGGTATTCGGCCTGCACGAGGCGTATCTCGCCGAGCTCGCCGGCGGCGACCATGGCGCGCGCCTGCCTTATCATCGGATAGCCGGTGTAGTTGTGGGTCAGCACGAACACCTTGCCGGTCTTGCCCACCAGATCGACGAGTTCCTGCGCTTCGGCCACCGTGGTCGTCATCGGCTTGTCGCAGATGACGTGGATGCCGGCGTTCAGGAACGCCTTGGCGGCCGGCGCATGCAC
>DAOKZN010000227.1:0-4391 GCA_035325625.1 Mesorhizobium sp.
CTCTCCTTCGAGCCGGCCCCGCCGGCGGCGCGCGTGCCGGTGTTCCTCAGCGCCGGCGAGATCCGCGACCGCATCGCCGCCTTCTTCCGCCGGCGGCGCGCTCCCGCGACGGATGCGGCCGCAGAGGAGGCGAAGCCGACGCCGGAGGTAAAGCGCGAAAACGTCGCCGGCGAAGCCTGAGCGGGCGGGCCCGCCTCTTCCCGGCCGTTATTTCGCCGCCGGTGGAAAGCCGGCCTTGCATCGTCCGCGCCGCTGGGTAAGGTCCGGCGCGATTTCGCAGAAAGGGTAGGACATGGCCGGCTTCAAGACACTCGACGACATCGGGGACATCGGCGGCAAGCGCGTGCTGCTGCGCGTCGATCTCAACGTGCCCGTCGCCGACGGCAAGGTCAGCGACGCCACGCGCATCGAGCGCATCATACCCACCGTGGACGAGCTGTCGAAGAAGGGCGGCAAGGTGATCCTGCTGGCGCATTTCGGCCGGCCCAAGGGAGCGCCTTCGCCCGAATTCTCGCTGGACCCGATCGCCCATACGGTATCGGCCATGATCGGCAAGCCGGTGGCCTTCGCCGCCGACTGCATCGGCGCCGAGGCCGCAGGGGCGGTGGCGAAGATGAAGGACGGCGACATCCTGCTTCTGGAGAACACCCGCTTCCACAAGGGCGAGGAGAAGAACGACCCCGAATTCACCAAGGCGCTCGCCGCCAATGGCGACCTTTATGTCAATGACGCCTTCTCGGCCGCGCACCGCGCCCACGCCTCCACGGAAGGGCTGGCGCGACTTCTGCCGGCCTGTGCCGGCCGCGCCATGCAGGCCGAGCTGGAGGCGCTGGAGAAGGGCCTCGGCAGCCCCGCCAAGCCCGTCATCGCCATCGTCGGCGGCGCCAAGGTCTCGACCAAGATCGACCTCCTGATGAACCTGGTGAAGAAGGTGGACGCGCTGGTGATCGGCGGCGGCATGGCCAACACCTTCCTGGCCGCGCGCGGCACCGACGTCGGCAAGTCGCTGTGCGAGCACGAGCTCGCCGCCACCGCTAGGCAGATCATGATCGAGGCGGCCACCGCCGGCTGCGCCCTCATCCTGCCTTCCGACGCCGTGGTCGCCCGCGAGTTCAAGGCCGGGGCGGTGAGCGAGACCGTCGCCATAGACAAGGTTCCGGCCGACGCCATGATCCTCGATGTCGGCGAGAAGACGGTCGCAACCGTCAACGAATGGATCGACCGCGCCGCCACGCTGGTGTGGAACGGCCCTCTCGGCGCCTTCGAGATCGAACCCTTCGACCGGGCGACGGTGGCGGCCGCCAGGCACGCCGCCGCGCGCACCAGAGCGGGCAAGCTGGTTTCCGTGGCCGGCGGCGGCGACACGGTGGCCGCTCTCAACCATGCCGGCGCGGCCGACGACTTCACCTATGTGTCCACCGCCGGCGGCGCCTTCCTGGAGTGGATGGAAGGCAAGCCGCTGCCGGGCGTAGACGTGTTGAAGGCCTGAACGGCATCGTGACGCCGGGCCATGTTCCCGGAAAGCGGAAACCGGTTTTCGGACAGGAACATGCTCCGGCTGATTGTTTCGCCGCATTTGTGCGACGCTTTGTGCGGCTCAAGGTGATTCCACCTTGCTGCAAAATGCTCTAGAGCACGGCTTGATCTATTGGATCTGGAAATCAGTGGATTTTGGGAGAATGAGATGAACAAGGACATGGCCGCGCAAGCCGCGAACAAGGATGGCTTCATTGCAGCGCTCGACCAGTCGGGCGGCTCCACGCCGAAGGCGCTCAAGCTTTACGGCATCGACGCAAGCGCCTGGTCGAACGACGCGGAAATGTTCGACCTCGTTCATCAGATGCGCACGCGGATCATCACCTCGCCCGCCTTCACCGGCGACAAGGTCATGGGTGCGATCCTGTTCGAGCAGACCATGGACCGCGATATCGACGGCACGCCGACCGCGCAATATCTGTGGGAGAAGCGCCACGTGGTGCCCTTCCTGAAGATCGACAAGGGCCTGGCGGAGGCGCAGGACGGCGTCAAGCTGATGAAGCCCATGCCTGAGCTCGACGCGCTGCTGAAGCGGGCCGTGGCGAAGGGAGTATTCGGTACCAAGGAACGGTCGGTTATCGATGCGGCGAACCCGAAGGGCATCGCCGCGGTCGTCGCCCAGCAGTTCGAGGTCGCCAGGCAGGTCCTGGCGCACGGCCTCGTGCCGATCATCGAGCCGGAAGTCACCATCTCGATCCCCGACAAGGCGGAAGCCGAGGACATCCTGCTGGCGGAGATCCGCAAGCATCTCGCCGACGTGCCGGCCGGCAAGCAGGTCATGCTGAAGCTGACGCTGCCGACCAGGGCGAACCTCTACAAGCCGCTGGTCGACGACCCCCGCGTCATGCGCGTGGTCGCCTTGTCCGGCGGCTATTCCCGCGACGAGGCGAATGCCAAGCTGAAGCAGAATGACGGCGTGATCGCCTCCTTCTCGCGCGCGCTGACCGAGGGTCTGTCGGCCAACCAGACCGACGACCAGTTCAACGCCGTGCTGGGTTCGGCGATCGACAGCATTTTCGAGGCGTCGAGCGTCAAGCAATAGCTCGCCTACACTGCGGGCCTACACTGCGGAAAGTCCGGGGCGGCAAGGCCGCCGGACCGGCATCTTTCCGCGTCGACCCTTCACGAAGCCCGGGCCTCGCGCCCGGGTTTTTCATGCAACGACGACAAGGAACGGCCGCAGCTACCAGCCGTGGCCGAGCACGGCGGTCACCGAAATGGCCGCCAGCGCCAGCACGGCCAGCTTCCAGAAATCGCGCCTTTGCCGCAGGCCGGGCAGGCCAAGCGGCTTGAACAGATGCACGACCATCATGGCCAGGACGAGGAGCGCCAGCAGCTTCGACATGCTTCGCCTTTGACCAGCATTCCCGGCTTCTGTCAAAAGCCGGCTACGCCCATAGTCAGATGGACGCGCCCCACCCGCAGGCGCTAAGAGTGCCCGCACGAATGCCGACGGAGGAACCCACGATGAATTCACGCTACCACGAGGTCTATGCGGCCTGGAAACGCGACCCCGAAGGCTTCTGGGCGGAAGCCGCCCGGGCGATCGACTGGTATCGTCCGTTCGACAAGGTGTTCGACCCCGGCGAAGGCGTCTATGGCCGCTGGTTCACCGGCGCCACCTGCAACACCTGTCATAACGCGCTCGACCGCCATGTGAGCGGCGGCCGCGCCGACCAGCTCGCCCTGGTGCACGACAGCGCCATGACCGGCAAGGTCACCAGGTTCACCTTCGCCGAATTGCAGCGCGAGGTGGTGGCGCTGGCCTCGGTGCTGCGCAACCAGGGCGTGGAGAAGGGCGACCGCGTCATCATCTACATGCCCATGGTGCCCGAGGCGGCGATCGCCATGCTGGCCTGCGCGCGGCTGGGCGCGGTGCATTCGGTGGTGTTCGGCGGCTTCGCGGCGCGCGAGCTTGCCACCCGCATCGACGACGCGCAGCCGAAGCTGGTCGTCTCCGCCTCCTGCGGGCTGGAGCCCGGCCGCATCGTGGCCTACAAGCCGCTGCTCGACGGCGCGCTGGAGCTTTCCCGCCACAAGCCCGAACACTGCGTGATCCTGCAGCGCGAGGAGCTGCGCTGCGACCTGATCCCCGGCCGCGACATCGACTATGCCGACGCCGTGGCGCGCGAGCGCGCGGCCGGCGCCTGGGTCGACTGCGTGCGCGTCGAGGCCACCGATCCGCTCTACGTGCTCTACACCTCCGGCACCACCGGCCAGCCCAAGGGCGTGGTGCGCGACAATGGCGGCCACATGGTCATGCTGCACTGGTCGATGGAGAACGAGTTCGGCGTCAGGCCGGGCGAGGTGTTCTGGGCCGCCTCCGACGTCGGTTGGGTCGTGGGCCATTCCTACATCGTCTATGCGCCGCTGCTGGCCGGCTGCACCACGGTGATGTTCGAGGGCAAGCCGGTGGGCACGCCCGACGCCGGCACCTTCTGGCGCGTGATCGCCGACCATGGCGTGGTGGCGCTGTTCACCGCGCCGACCGCCTTCCGCGCCATCAAGGGCCAGGACCCGAAGGCCGAGTTCGTGGCGAAATACGACCTGTCGAAGTTCCGCACCCTGTTCCTGGCCGGCGAGCGCGCCGATCCGGAGACGATCAAATGGGCCGAGCGCACCCTCGGCGTCCCGGTCATCGACCATTGGTGGCAGACCGAGACCGGCGCGCCCATCACCCACAACCCGGTGGGGCTGGGGATGCTGCCGCTGAAATACGGCTCGCCGGGCGTCGCCATGCCGGGCTACGACATCCGCATCCTCGACGATGCCGGCCATGAGGTGCCGCGCGGCACGCTGGGCAACGTGGTGCTGAAGCTGCCGCTGCCGCCCGGCTGCCTGCCGACGCTGTGGAA
>DAOKZN010000228.1:0-4388 GCA_035325625.1 Mesorhizobium sp.
AATTGGCTATCTACAGGGAAAAGGACATCTTCGAGCGGCGCAACGCCGCGAACGAAGCGAAGAAGGCGCTTCTGGAGCGCTTCAAGGCACGGCCTGCCGCGGACGACCCCCAGGTTCTGGCGCGCCAGGCCGAGCGCAAGGCCATCCTGGAAGCCCGCGCCCAGCGCGAGGCGGAAAAGCAGCGGGTGCGGCAGGAGAAGCTGGCGCGCGAGGCGGCCGAACGGGCTGTCCGCAAGGCAGCGGAAGAGGCCGCGCGGCAGGAAGCGGAGGCCAAGGCCGCCGAAGAGGCCAGGCACCGCGAGGCCGAGGAAAACGAGCGCATCGCCCGCGTGCTGGCCGACGAGGCCGCCCGCAAGGCCAAGCGCGACGCCCGCTATGCCGCGCGCAAGGCGCGTGTCGGCCGCGCGCCTCCGGGCTTCACCGCCCGCTGACCTGACCGGGCCTTTTGGCTCGATCATCAGGTTTTCGACAGGCAGGCCGCCCGGCAGGGCGGCCCTTTCGGCGTTGCTGCGCGCAAAAGCCGGCGCGGCGACAGCCGCCGCCCCCAAGCCGCCAGCTTCAAGCCGCCAGCTTCAGGCCGATGATGCCGGACACGATCAGCGCGATGCAGGCGAGCCGCACCGCCGTGGCCGGCTCGCCCAGCAGCCAGATGCCCAGCAGCGCCGTGCCGACGGTGCCGATGCCGGTCCAGATCGCATAGGCCGTGCCGACCGGCAGCGTCTTCAGCGCCAGCCCGAGCAGCCCCATGCTGACGATCATGGACACCACCGTCAGCACGGTCGGCACCGGCCTGGTGAAGCCTTCGGTATATTTCAGGCCGATAGCCCAGCCGATCTCGAACAGGCCGGCGACGAGCAGGAAAACCCACGGCATGGGGACGCTCCAGAATTGGCTGGGTCGTCCCGGCCGGTTGCAATCGCTGCGAGGTCGTCCTCGCCCGGGCAGTTAGACCATGATGCCGAAAAGTGTGAAGCGGTTTTCGGGCGACATCATGGTCTATCTAATTGACTTTTCTGCATGTCTTCGACGCCAAGTGATTCCACTTGGCTGCAACATGCTCTAGGTATTTCGCCGGCGCGGATCAATAGCGCGGCAGCCGGCCCCCGCCGAGCGCGCCCCTAGGCCGCGGGGCTACTTCTCCTTGATCCGCGTTGCCTTGACCGGCGCCGCCTTCACCGTTGGTGCGGTGGCCTTCTTGGCATCCTTCTTCGGTTTGCGCGGCTCCTTGGCCGCCTTCATCTGTCCCTTGGCCATTCTGCCCTCCTGCGATGACGGATCGGCGAAGTGAAACAAGAGAATCGTCCGGCCGCAAGAGGCAAGACAGGTTCACAAGCTCCGGATTCGGTGGAAAGCTGGCGAAGATCGGCATCACAGGAGCAACGACGATGCGCATAGACGGCGGGTGCCATTGCGGCGCCATCACCTACCGGGCGGAGGTCGACCCCGAATCGACCTCGATCTGCCATTGCATCGACTGCCAGCAGCTTACCGGCACCGCCTTCCGCGTCACGGTGCTGGCGCCGGAGGACAGGTTCGAGATCACGGGCACGCCGAGGATCTATGTCAGGACCGGCGAGAGCGGCAACAAGCGGGCGCAGGCGTTCTGCCCCGAATGCGGCTCGCACCTCTACGCCACTTCCGTCGGCGACGGCCCGAAGGTCTACGGCATCCGCGCCGGCACCGCCCGGCAGCGGCAGGAACTGGTGCCGCGCAGGCAGATCTGGCACCGCTCGGCGCTGCACTGGCTGCCGCAGTTTGAAGGCCCGGAACTCGAAGGCATGACCACGGCCGAAAAACAATAGTGCCACGGCAGGCGGCGGGCTTGGCGCGGGGACGAATCGTTTGGCCGGCAAAGCGGCTGGTTCCAGCCTGAATTTAGCCGGATGGGGGCGGATTTCCGGCAAATTCGGCTTGAATCTGCACAGAAACCTACCTAATTCACCCTGGCTGAACTATTGCGCCGCAACAATTTCTTGTTAACTTCGTTGCGAGACATTGAAGGCTCGGCGCGGCTCCGTCGACCTTTCCCGGTCGTAGGCAGCAGCGAGGTTCATCGATGTTCTATCAATTCTACGAAATGAATCATGCTGCCTTGCAGCCGGCCCGTGCCTATGCGGATGCGGTGCGCATGCTTTATTCCAACCCGCTCAATCCGCTTTCCCACACCACCTGGGGCCGTTCGGTCGCCGCCATGGCCGAGCTGTTCGAGCGCACCACGCGCCGCTACGGCAAGCCCGCCTTCGGCCTGCACGAGACCACGGTGGACGGCAGGAGCGTGCCGGTGCAGGAAAGGCTGGTCTGGTCGCGGCCCTTCTGCAACCTGATCCATTTCGAGCGCGCCGTTCCGGCCGGGCGGCGCCCCGATCCCAAGCTGCTCATCGTGGCGCCCATGTCGGGCCACTACGCCACGCTGCTGCGCGGCACGGTGGAGGCCATGCTGCCGCATGCCGAGGTCCACATCACCGACTGGGTGGACGCGCGCACGGTGCCGCTGTCCGAAGGCCGCTTCGACCTCGACGACTATATCGACTACGTCGTCGACATGCTGCACGCGCTGGGCCCCGACACGCATGTCATGGCGGTGTGCCAGCCTTCCGTGCCCGTGCTGGCGGCCGTGGCGCTGATGGAGGCGCGCGGCGATGCGCTGTCTCCCGCTACCATGACGCTGATGGGCGGCCCCATCGACACCCGCCGCAACCCCACCGCCGTCAACCTTCTGGCCGAGGAAAAGGACATCGGCTGGTTCCGCGACAACGTCATCATGCAGGCGCCATGGCCGGCGCCGGGCTTCGGCCGCGACGTCTATCCGGGCTTCCTCCAGCTCTCGGGTTTCATGAGCATGAACCTCGACCGGCATATCATCGCCCACAAGGACTTCTTCATGCACCTAGTGAAGAACGATGGTGACGGCGCCGAGAAGCACCGCGAGTTCTACGACGAATATCTGGCGGTGATGGACCTCACCGCCGAGTTCTACCTGCAGACCGTGGAAACCGTGTTCATCCGTCACGATCTGCCGGAAGGCAGGATGAAGCATCGCGGCACGCCGATCGACCCGGCCGCGATCCGCAATACGGCGCTGTTCACCGTGGAGGGCGAGAACGACGACATCTCCGGCCTCGGCCAGACCGAGGCAGCGCACCGCCTGTGCACCGGCATCGCCGCCGGGCGGAAGGCGCACTATGTGCAGCCGGCCGTCGGCCATTACGGCGTCTTCAACGGCTCGCGCTTCCGCGCCCAGATCGTCCCGCGCATCGTCGATTTCATGGCCAGCCACAGCCGCGCCGCAGGCCTGTCCAAGCCGATCCGGTCCGCCAACGCGGCCTGATCGGGCGTTTCATCTCCGCAAGGCGTTCTTTTTGCCCGGCCGGTCGCGAACCGGGCAGCGTTTTTGCCGATTGGATGCTAAGAGGGCACGCGGAAACGACACAGGCAGAAAACCACGGTCATGGCAAGAACGGACATCGCCCGGCGCGTCTACAATCACACCTGGAAGCTGGACCCGATCGTCCGCTCCCTGCTGGACACGGATTTCTACAAGCTCCTGATGCTCCAGATGATCTGGGGCATGTATCCGAATGTGGACGCCACCTTCTCGCTCATCAACCGCTCCCCCGTGCGGCTCGCCGACGAGATCGACGAAGGCGAGCTGCGCGAGCAGCTCGACCATGCCCGCACGCTGCGCTTCGCCAAGAAGGAGATGATCTGGCTGGGCGGCAACACCTTCTACGGCCGCAAGCAGATCTTCGAGCCGGAGTTCCTGGCCTGGCTGGAGGATTTCCGCCTGCCGGAATACGAGCTGGAGAAGCGCGACGGCCAGTACGAGCTGACCTTCGCCGGGCCGTGGATGTACACCACCCTGTGGGAGATTCCGGCGCTGGCCATCATCAACGAGCTGCGCTCGCGCTCGGCCATGAAGGCGTTCGGCCCCTTCGCGCTCGACGTTCTCTATGCCCGCGCCAAGGCCAAGATGTGGGACAAGACGGAGCGGCTGAAGGAGCTTTCCGGCATCCTCATCTCCGATTTCGGTCCCCGCCGCCGCCATTCCTTCTTGTGGCAGCGCTGGTGCGTGGAGGCGTTGAAGGAAGGCATCGGCGAGGCCTTCACCGGCACGTCCAACGTGCTTCTGGCCATGGACACCGACCTGGAGGCGCTGGGCACCAATGCGCACGAGCTGCCTATGGTGCTGGCGGCGCTGGCCGGCAGCGACGAGGAGCTGAAGAAGTCGCCCTACAAGGTGCTGCAGGACTGGCAGCGCTACTATGGCGGCAACCTGCTGATCGTGCTGCCCGACGCCTTCGGCACCGCTGCCTTCCTGCGCGACGCGCCCGACTGGGTGGCCGACTGGACCGGCTTCCGCCCGGACAGCGCCCCGCCGATCGAGGGCG
>DAOKZN010000229.1:0-4385 GCA_035325625.1 Mesorhizobium sp.
CCCACGGCGGTGAGGATCGTCCACGAGACATAGACGGCCAGCGCCGCGCCCATATACCAGGAAAAGCCGACCTTGCGGCCTCTCTGCGCCTCGCTTTCGGCGAACGCATATTGCGGGTCGGTGAGCAGGAAATAGGCCACCGCCTGCTGCGCCGGCGGCCAGTGCGCCAGATGCCGGCCGACCGCCGCCGAATAGAGCACGTGGCGGAAGTTCACCGCGAAGATCGACAGCACGATCAGCCAGGGTGCCACATGGTGGCCGAACAGCTCTATGCCGACCATCTGGCTGGCCCCGCCGAACACGGCGGCGCTCATGAAGAAAGCCTCGGAAACGGAAAACCCGTTGTCCACCGCGATCGCGCCGAACAGCATGGAAAACGGGCCGGAAGCCACCACCACCGGAATGCTCAGCCGCACGCCGCGCCAGAATTCGCTCGTTCGCGAGCCTCGCGAGATTGCTTCCACCGTCATCGGCCGCTCCTTCGGAAGGCCGTATGTAGGGAGAGCGGCCACGCCTGTCACACGAATTCGCTTGAGCCAATCGATCAGCGATGCTTATGGCGCAGCGCCTGCGGACCTATCGCGGAACTCCGCCTTCGACCGCCCTGCCCCAGTCCAGCAGCGGCCGGGCACGCAACGCGAAATCGACCAGTTCGCCGGCCAGTTCCGGCCGCTGTATGCCGTCTGGATCGAGCTCGTGCCGGACGACGAAATGCCGGTTGCGGACGGCGGCGGCCAGATCCGGCTCCGCGACCTGCTCGAAGCCGTGCGGAAGGCGCTTCAGGCAGTCCTGCGGGTCCAGTTCGAGGCGGTTCTTCCGCAAGGCTGCGACCATGGCCCGGAACTCGCCCGGCCGCGTCGCGATGGCCTTGCGCATGGCCTGAAGAAGCGCGGCTTGCGGCTGCCACCAGGCGATCGCGGCAAAGCAGCGGTCGATCCCGAGATAGACGAAGAAGACGCCCTGCTCCATCTTGGTGCCGTCGGGCGAAAGGATCGCCGACAGGTGCTGGTTGTAGGGCCGCTTGTCCTTTGAGAAGCGTACGTCGCGATTGATGCGGAACAGGGATTTCCTGCGATCGCCCTTCAGGCCGAGCCCTGCGGCCGAAAAACGCTCGGTGAGCGTTTCCACAAGATCGCCGAGGGGATCGCGCAGCTCGCGCTCGAACAGGTCGCGGTTCTCCAGGAACCATTCCCGGCTCTGGTGAAAGTCCAGCGCCTTCAGGAAGGGAATGGCTTTCGGGCCGAACCCCTTGAACGCGGCCACCTTCAGCCTCCCCTGCCCACGCGCGCGAACCACTCGTCCTCGTCGATCACCTCGATGCCGAGTTCCGTGGCCTGCTTGAGCTTGGAGCCGGCGCCTGGCCCGGCCACCACGAGGTCGGTCTTCTTCGACACCGACCCCGCCACCTTGGCGCCGAGCTTCTCGGCCATGGCCTTGGCCTCGTCGCGCGACATCTTCTCCAGCGCGCCGGTGAACACCACGGTCTTGCCCGCGACCGGCGAGGACACGTCCCCCACCGGCTCCTCGTCCAGCACCGTCACCTCTTCCAGCAGCGCATCGACCACCTCGCGGTTGTGCGCCTCGCCGAAGAAGTCCACCACGGCTTCCGCCACCACGTCGCCGATGCCGTTGATGCCGTTGAGCTCCTGCCATGCCGCATTGCCGGGGTCCCCCTTGCCCTGCGGCGCCACGGCGGCCTCGCCGGCCTTGCGGAACACCTCGAAGGAAAGGAAGTGGCGGGCGAAGCGCTTGGCGTTCGTCTCGCCGACATGGCGGATGCCGAGCGCGTAGAGGAAGCGCGAAAACTCGATGCGGCGCCGGTCGTCGATGGCCGCAAACAGCTTCCTGACCGAGACCGTGCCGAAGCCCTCGACATTCTCCAGCTTGGTCAGCGATTTCTCCTGGCGCGCCTTCAGCGTGAAGATGTCGGCAGGCGAGTGCACGTTGAGCGCCTGGTCCTGTGCCTGGAAGAAGAACTCGATCTGCTTCTCGCCCAGCCCCTCGATGTCGAAGGCGTTGCGGGAGACGAAATGGCGCAGCCGCTCCACCGCCTGCGCCGGGCAGATGAGGCCGCCCGTGCAGCGCCGCACCGCCTCGCCCTCCTCGCGCACCGCGTGGCTGCCGCAGGCCGGGCACACATGCGGAAATTCGTAGGGCACGGCGTCGGCCGGCCGCTTCTCCAGCACCACGTCGAGAATCTGCGGGATGACGTCGCCGGCGCGCTGGATGACGACGGTGTCGCCGATGCGGATGTCGCGGCCCTCGCGGATCGGCTGGCCGCTGTTGCCGATGCCCTTGATGTAGTCCTCGTTGTGCAGCGTGGCGTTGGTCACCACCACGCCGCCCACCGTCACCGGCTCCAGCCGCGCCACCGGCGTCATGGCGCCGGTGCGGCCCACCTGGATGTCGATGCCGTTCAGCACCGTCATCGCCTTTTCGGCGGCGAACTTGTGCGCCGTGGCCCAACGCGGGCTGCGCGAGCGGAAGCCCAGCCGCTCCTGCAGGTCCAGCCGGTCCACCTTGTAGACGACGCCGTCGATGTCATAGGGGATCTCGGCGCGCTCGGCCTCGATGCGGTGGTAGTGCGCCAGTATCTCCTCGATCGAGCTGCAGCGCACCATGCGCTGGTTGATGGGAAAGCCCCAGTCGCCGAAGCGCTTCACCACCTCGTACTGGGTTTCGCCCAGCCTCTCGCTGGTCTCGCCCCAGGCATAGGCGAAGAAGCGCAGCGGGCGCGAGCGCGTGATCTCGGGGTCGAGCTGGCGCAGGCTTCCGGCGGCGGAATTGCGCGGATTGGCAAAGACCCTGCCCGTTTCGGCCATACGCTGGTTGAGGGCGAAGAAATCGTCGCGGCGCATATAGACCTCGCCGCGGATCTCGACCACCTCGGGCGCGTCGGCCGGCAGCGTTTCGGGAATTTCCTTCACGGTGCGGATGTTGGCGGTCACGTTCTCGCCGGTGGTGCCGTCGCCGCGCGTGGCCGCCGTCACCAGCCGCCGGTCCTCATAGCGCAGCGACATGGAAAGCCCGTCGATCTTCGGCTCGGCGGTGAACACCAGATCCCGGTCCGCCGGCCATGCCAGGAAGCGCCGCACGCTGGCCACGAAGTCGCGCACGTCCTCGTCGGAGAAGGTGTTGTCGAGCGACAGCATCGGCACGGCGTGCACCACCTTGCCGAAGACGCTGGTCGGAGCCACGCCCACCTTGAGCGAGGGCGAATCGGCGCGCACCAGCTCGGGGAAGCGCGCCTCGATCTCGGCATTGCGGTTGCGCAACGCATCGTATTCCGCATCCGAGACGGTCGGCGCATCCTCGGAATAGTAGCGGCGGTCGTGCTCGGCGATCTCCCGCGCCAGCCGCGCAAGTTCGGCCTCGGCCTCGGACGGCGTGAGCGATTCGACGGGTTTCTGAGGCATGGCACGGCTTCCTGTAAATTGCGCGCCACCATAGATCAGGATCGTCCGGCAAGGGAGCCGCCTCGGTGGAAAATCCCGGCCGGACAGGGGGATGGACGGTTCTGCTGACTCATCCCGACAAGTTCGGGAAGGCTACGAAGCGGCTGCCGTCGTTTCCCGCAGCAGCCGCTCGGCGGCGGCGCGCGCCTCGTCGGTGATGGTGGCGCCGGCCAGCATGCGCGCGATCTCTTCCTGCCGCGCGGCGCGGTCCATCTCGGCCACCCCCGTCGCCACGCGGTCGGCGCCGCCGGACTTGGAGATGAGGAAATGCGTGGCCGCGCGCGCCGCCACCTGCGGCGCATGGGTGACGGACAGCACCTGCACCCGCTTCGACAGCCGCGCCAGCCTTTGGCCGATGGCGTCGGCCACCGCCCCGCCGACGCCGGTGTCGATCTCGTCGAAGACGAGCGTGGGCGCCGAGCCGCGGTCGGCCAGCGCCACCTTCAGCGCCAGCAGGAAGCGCGAAAGCTCGCCGCCGGAAGCCACCTTCATCATCGGGCCGGGGCGCGTGCCGGGATTGGTGCGCACCCAGAACTCGACCTGGTCGATGCCTTCCTGCTGCCGGCTGTCGGGCTCGCTCGCCATCTCCACGATGAATTCCGCCCGCTCCAGCTTCAGCGCCGGCAGCTCGGCCATCACCGCCTTCGTCAAGCCGGCGGCCGCGGCCTGTCGTAGCGCCGAAAGCTCCGCAGCCGAGACGTCGTAGGCTTGCCGGGCGGCGGCGGCCTGCTTCTCCAGCCCGTGCAGCCTCTCCTCGCCGGCGTCGAGGTCGGCGAGGTCGGCGACAAAAGTGTCGCGCAACTGGGCGAGGTCGTCGACGGCGACATTGTGCTTGCGCGCCGCAGCCCGCAGCGCGAACAGCCGCTCCTCCGCCTTCTCCAGCCGCTGCGGGTCGTATTCGGTGGCGCGCAGCGCCGCCTCCACGCCCGA
>DAOKZN010000230.1:0-4378 GCA_035325625.1 Mesorhizobium sp.
GCCGCGCCGAACCTGCTATGATCGGCCCGTTGACAGAAATGGCAGCCGCGGGCGGCCATCTCGGCGATGGCCGCTCCTGCCCCAACGGGAGAAAGGTCATGGCCGCATTCCATGTCATGGCGGACGCGCACGGTATGCTGATGCAGCCGGCGGTCCGCCGCATTACCACGCATGATGTCTGGGACGCGCTGCGGCTGGGGGTCGAGGACTTCTGGGCCAAGCCGTCGCACTATGCATTCCTGTGCATCATCTATCCGATCGTCGGCGTCATCCTGGCGCGGTGGACGACGTCGGGCGTGGATGCCATCCACATGGTCTATCCGCTGATGTCGGGCTTCGCGCTGCTGGGGCCGTTCGCTGCCATCGGCCTCTACGAGATCAGCCGCCGGCGGGAACTGGGCCTGGATTCGTCCTGGAAGCATGCGCTGGCGGTGCTGCGCTCGCCGGCCCTGCCGTCGATCGTCGTGATGGGCGTGCTGCTGGTGGCCGTGTTCCTTGCCTGGCTTTTCACCGCCCAGTCCATCTATGCGACCATATATGGCGGCCAGGCGCCGGCCTCCATCTCCGGTTTCCTGAGCGAGGTGCTGAGCACCGACCGGGGCTGGAAGCTGATCGTCTACGGCAATCTCGTGGGCCTCGCCTTCGCCCTGCTCGTGCTGGTGACGACGTCGGTGGCCTTCCCGATGCTGCTCGACCGCGACGCCGGCGTCGTGGCCGCCGTCGAGACCTCGGCCAGGGCATTCGCGGCCAGCCCGCTGCAGATGATCCTGTGGGGGCTGATCGTGGCCGCGCTTCTGGTCGTCGGCTCGATCCCGCTGTTCGCCGGCCTTGCCGTGGTCATGCCGATCCTCGGCCACGCGACATGGCATCTCTACCGCAAGGTGGTGGAGCCGGGGCGCAAGGCGCAGCCGAGGCGGCCGATGTAGGCAGTGTCCCGACCCGGCGCGGCCAGTCGCCGGGCCGGAGCGTCGTGCCTATTTGACGACGCGCAGGTTGGACAGCTCGTCGGCGATCTCGCGGAATTTTTCCGAAAGGTTGTCGCTGGTGGCGTTCCAGTAGAGCTTGGCCGGCTTGCCGTCCTCGTCCTGGCGGTAGCGCGAGTCGGAGGCGCAGGTCTTCAGCCCGTCGATCTGCGCCTGGGCGGTGTCCTTGTCGGCCTTCTTGCTGAACTGGCTCGGATCGAGATCCAGCGACACCGTCATCACCAGGATGTTGGAATCTTTCGCATTCTGGCACACCGTCTTCATGTGCCAGTTCAGCGCGGCCGTGTAGTTGGCATCCGTATAGCTGTTCTTGCTGACGGTGGAATCGGTGTCCAGGAACAGGCGCGTCGTGGAACTGCCGGGCAAAGTCTGGCCGGCATAGCCGTAGGCGGCATAGGTGGAGCGGTTGCCGACATAGCTGGCGTCGCTCACCGAATCATATGTGTTGGCGCCGTCCGTCAGCACGATGACGACCTTGTCGTTGCCCTTGTCGGTGTTCGGCCGGCCTTCGGTGAAGGGTTCGTTGCTGGAAACGGTACGCCAGCCCCAGGCGATCCCTTCGGGCACGTTGGTGTAGCCGTTCGCAGCCATGGCGTCGATGGCGGTGGTGATCTTCTGCTTGCCGGCCTCCTTGGTCACGTCCTGAAGGGGCGTGATCGGCTTGGTGGTACAGGAAGAATTGGGGCCGCTGCTCGACGATGCGGCGGACGCATTCCAGGGCTTGACCATGAAATATTTGCGCATGTCGCGCTGGCGCCCGGTCACGCTGAGGCTGTCGCTCGAATCCACCCACCAATTGTTCGTGTAGACGCTCCACGAACTGTTGTTGACGTCGTTGGTGCCGTCGCCATTGGTGTCCCGCCAGAAATTGCCCGGCTCGTCCGGGGCGAACATCGGCACGAACAGCGTGGCCGGGGTGCCGGAGGTCGGCGTCTCGTCGTTATTGTTGTAAGGCGAGGGCCGGGCTTCCACGCAACCCGCCCACTCCTCATACTGCTCGGGCGAGTTGAAGGTGGTGCATTTGGAGCCGTTCTTCTTCTTGCAGGTCTGCGCCATTATGAGGTCGTAGAGCTTGAATCGGGTCATGGGTTTGTTCTGGTCGCTTCCCCATCCCGTGCCGCGCATGTAGTAGACGTCGCCCGACTTCTCTATGTACTTGCTGCTATTGGCACTCTTGGTCATGGTCGACCAATCGAAATCCTCATGGTGAACGGGAGATGTGCCGCTCAGGTCCATCCAGCTCTTGTCCTTGTTGTCCGGACCGATGTTGACGGACGCTGCGAACGGCACGAGCGAGAACTGAACCGGCTTGTCCACCTGCTTCATCTGCTCGGCCTGCAGGGCCAGCGTTGAGACAAGCTGCTTGGCCGCGTCCTTCAGAAGGACCATGCGCGCCTTTCCCGTGGTGCCGCCCTTGGTGTTCATGGAGGTGGAATTGTCCAGCACCAGAGACACTTCCAGCGTGTTCTTCAAGCGGATTTCGGAGCAGGTGTTGAACTTGAAGTCACGTGATTCACGGCCGATGAGCATGGCGGCGGCGGGGAGGAAATAGGGCGAATAGGTCAGTTCGGCGCAAATCTTCAAGGTGCCGCCGCCATTGTTGTTGTTCGGCAGAACCACCGTCAGCACCGTGTTGACCGGGTCTACATGGCGCAGGTTGATCTTGAAGAAGTCGTTGGCATAGGCGATCGCCTGCTGGTCCGAGGCGCCGCCGGCGATGTAGCGGGCGGTCGCGAGGCCGGCCGCATCCAGCGCGTTCAGCGTGTCCTGCCGCTGGCGCGAGATCTCCGTATAGTCCACCGCCAGCACCAGCGCGCCCATCAGCGGCACGAGCGCGATGACGGTCATCAGCGCGTAGTTGCCGCGCGTGTCGCGAAAGAATTTGCGGAACATCGGCCTTCACCCCTGCCACGCCCAGTTTTGGCTCGCCATAATGCCCGCAATGGCTGAATTTCCCGTTCTCGAACTACGTTGAAAATGTGTTGCGCCGTTGCGCCGCCGTTAACCATCGCCGCCCGTCCGCAAAAGCTGGTGACAGGGGGAAGCGCATCCGCTAGGAGCCGTCATCGTCGATCCATTTGAGACCAGGTTTTGGAACAAGGCATGAGCGGACTGCCCGAAACGATCTCCGCGCTCGACGCGCTGGCAGGGCGCTATTCGGCCCTGCTGTGCGACGTGTGGGGGGTCGTGCACAATGGCGAGACCCATTTTGCGGAAGCAGCCGCGGCGCTTTCGCGGGCGCGGGCGGCAGGACTGGCGGTCGTTCTCATCACCAATTCGCCGCGCCGCAGCCGCGACGTCATCGCCCAGATGCGCGCTATCGGCGTTCCGGAAGGGGTTTTCGACCGTGTCGTCACGTCCGGCGACGTGACGCGCGACCTGATCGCCGAAGGCCCCCGCAGGATCTTCCACCTCGGCCCGGACCGCGATGCCAACCTCTTCGACGGGCTGGACGTCGAGCCGGTGGAGGAGTTCGAGGCGCAGGGCGTGGTCTGCACGGGCCTTTTCGACGACGAAGTCGAAACGCCCGGGGATTATGCGGAACTGCTGCAGCGGCTGCGGGCCAGGAACCTGCCCTTCATCTGCGCCAACCCCGACATCGTCGTCGAGCGCGGCGAGCGGCTGATCTGGTGCGCCGGCGCGCTGGCGCGCGACTATGCGCAGATGGGCGGCCGCACGCTGATCGCCGGCAAGCCGCATGCGCCGATCTACCGGGCGGCGATGAAGGCCGCCGCGGAGGTGCTTGGTCGCGAGCCGGCGTATGCCGAGGTGCTGGCCGTCGGTGACGGCATGATGACGGATGTGAAGGGCGCGTCCGACAACGGCTTCGACGTGCTCTACGTGTCCGGCGGCATCCATGCCCGCGACTACGGCGATCCGCTAAGCCCCGATGCCGCCGCGCTGGCGGCCTTCCTCGATCGCCACGGCTACCGGCCGGTGGCGGTCATTCCGAGGCTGCGGTAGGGCATGACAAGGCCGTTCGAGCGTATTTCGGGCGACAGGCCGCTGCCGGCGCACCTGCGCGGCGGGGTCGTCGCCATCGGCAATTTCGACGGCGTGCACCGGGGCCATCAGGCGGTGCTGCAGCGCGCGCTGGAGGAAGCGCGCGTGCTCGGTAGGCCCGCCCTGGTGCTGACTTTCGAGCCGCATCCGCGCAAGGTCTTCCGCCCCGAAGTGCCGCTCTTCGTGCTGACTCCGCCGCCGATGAAGGCGCGGCTGCTGCGCGAGCTTGGCTTCGACGCGATGGTGGAGCAGTCCTTTACGCGCGAGTTCGCCGCGCGATCGGCCGAAGCGTTCGTCACCGAGATTCTGGAAGGCATGCTCGGCATAGGCTGCGCGGTGACCGGCTTCGACTTCCATTTCGGCAAGGACCGCCAGGGCGGCCCGGCCTATCT
>DAOKZN010000231.1:0-1587 GCA_035325625.1 Mesorhizobium sp.
GGTGACGGTGCGCATGCGCGAGGCCGGCGGCCGCGCCGTCGAGCGCTCGCTCCAGCTCGCCATCCGCCCGCAGGACGAGATGATCGGCATCCGCCCCGACTTTTCCGGCGACGAGGTGCCGCAGGGCGGCACGGCGAAGTTCAGCCTGATCGCCGTCTCGCCCGACGGCGGCCGCACGGCGCTGCAAGGGGCGACATGGTCGCTGGTCAAGGTCGAGCGCAACTATCAATGGTATCGCAGCGGCGGCTCATGGAACTACGAGCCGGTGACGCTGACCAAGGCCGTCGCCGACGGCACGGCGGACATCGCCGCCGACGGCGAGGCGACCGTCTCGCTGCCCGTGGACTGGGGCCGCTACCGGCTGGAGGTTTCGACTGCCGACCCGCAGGGGCCCGCCACCAGCTACGAGTTCGACGCCGGCTGGTATGTCGCCGCCTCTTCCACCGAGACGCCGGATGCGCTGGAGATCGCGCTGGACAAGGACAGCTACGCCGCCGGCGAGGTGGCGCGGCTGAAGGTGTCGCCGCATTTCGCCGGCGAGCTGCTGGTGACGGTCGGCGCCGATCGGCTCCTGAAGACCGTCACCGCCTCCATTCCCGCCGGCGGCGGCACCATCGACATTCCCGTGGCCGACGACTGGGGCGCCGGCGCCTACGTCACCGCCACGCTGTTCCGGCCGGGCGATGCCGAGCAGTCGCGCATGCCCGCCCGCGCCATCGGCGTGAAATGGCTGGCCGTCAATCCGGGCGCGAAGAAGCTCGCCGTGGCGCTGACGCCGCCCGAAAAGACCCTGCCGCGGCAGGCGCTTTCCATCCCGGTCGCCGTGACCGGAGCCGAGGCCGGCGAGAAAGCCTATGTCATGGTCGCCGCCGTCGATGTCGGCATCCTGAACCTCACCGGCTACAAGGCGCCCGATCCGGAAGACTGGTATTTCGGCCAGCGCATGATGGGGCTGGAGTTGCGCGACCTCTACGGCCGCCTCATCGACGGCTCGCTCGGCGTCACCGGCCGGCTGCGCACCGGCGGCGACGGCAACGCCATGCAGAGCCAGGGCAGCCCGCCCACCGAAAAGCTGGTCGCCTTCTTCTCCGGCCCGGTCGAGCTGGGGCCGGACGGCAAGGCCACCGTTTCCTTCGACATCCCGCAATTCAACGGCACCGCGCGCGTCATGGCCGTGGCCTGGACGGGCAAGGCGGTCGGCCATGCCGCCGCCGACGTCATCGTGCGCGATCCCGTCGTCGTCACCGCCGGCCTGCCGCGCTTCATGGCGCCGGGCGATTCCTCCGTCATGCGGCTCGACATCGCCAACACCGACGCCCCCGACGGCGACTACGACCTCACCGTCACCGCCACCGGCGACCTCACCGTGGGCGACGACGCCGTGCCGGCCAAGGTCGGCCTCGTCGCCGGCAAGCGCCAGTCGCTCACCGTGCCGCTGATCGCGGTGGCGCCGGGAGACGCCTACGTCACCGTGCGGCTTTCCCGGCAGGACGGCCCGGAAGCGGTCGAGCAGACGCTTGCCCTGCCCATCCGCCCGGCGCAGCTTCCCGTCACCACCCGCATGGTGGTGGACCTGAAGCCCGGCGG
>DAOKZN010000231.1:1687-4370 GCA_035325625.1 Mesorhizobium sp.
GTCACCGATTTCCTGACCCGCGCGCGGGAGGCGAAATACGACGTGCCGGCCGAGGCCGTTTCGCAGGCGCTGGCCAATCTGCAGAACTCGCTGGGCTACGACCAGGACGTGCAGGACCGCGGCAGCGAGATCGCCTATGCGCTCTATGTGCTGGCCCGCAACAAGAAGGCGTCCGTGGGCGACCTGCGCTACTATGCCGACACCAAGCTGGAATCCTTCGCCAGCCCGATGGCGGTGGCGCAGCTCGGCGCCGCCCTTTCCCTCTATGGCGACGCCCAGCGCGCGGAGGCGACCTTCGACGCCGCGCTCCGGCTCGCGCGCCAGACGGCCGACTACGACTACTATCGCGCCGACTACGGCTCGCCGCTGCGCGACGGCGCCGCCATGCTGGCGCTTGCCGCCGAAAGCCGGCCGGCGCCAAAGATCGTGCCTGACCTGGTGAAGATGGTGGCGCGCGAACGCGCCAATGCGCGCTGGACCAGCACGCAGGACAATGCCTGGATGCTGCTGGCCGCCCGCGCGCTGAAGGACGGCAACGAGGCGATCGCGCTCACCGTCGACGGCGCCCCGCACAAGGGCGCCTATTCGGCCGAGGTCTCCGGCAACGACCTGCTGGACAGCCCCCTGACCGTCGGCAATGCCGGCCAGGCGGCGGTGCAGGCCGTCGTCACCAGCCATGCCGCGCCCGCCCAGCCGCTGCCGGCCGGCGGCGACGGCTTTGCCATCGAGCGCACCTACTACAATCTCGACGGCAGCGAGGCGAACGTCACCGAGGCGAGGCAGAACCAGCGCTACGTGGTGGTGCTGAAGGTGCAGCAGCTCAACGACTGGCCGCAGCGCGTGCTGGTGACCGACCTGCTGCCGGCCGGCTTCGAGATCGACAATCCGAGCCTGGTGTCGAGCGCACAGCTCGCCAACTTCTCGTGGCTGGCGCAGACAAACCCGGCGCATGTCGAGTTCCGCAACGACCGCTTCGTCGCCGCCTTCGGCCCCGGCGGCGAGGGCGACGACGAGAGCAGCCAGGACGACGGCGACAGCACCAAGACGCTGGCCTATGTGGTGCGCGCGGTCACCCCCGGCGTCTACGCCCACCCGGCGGCCAGCGTGGAGGACATGTACCGTCCGCAATATTCGGCCCGCACCGCCACCGGCATGATGGAGGTGAAGGCGCAGTAGAGCTGCCCGAAACCCGGCTCATTCGCCATGCAACCTTGCCCTTCCACCCCCACCCCTGACCCCTCCCCACAAGGGGGAGGGGGACTTTGGGTCCACGTCTGCCTGTATCAATCCTCGATGGTCTTTGCACGGACGGCGGCGCGACCCTTCCCCTCCCCCTTGTGGGGAGGGGTCAGGGGTGGGGGTAAAAATCGCACCCTGCCCGTCAGGATTTCCGCATCGAAACGCTCGAGGCAGAAAGTGGCCGAGACAGGCGAAACCGGATGAAGGCAGTGTCGCAAAAGGCGCTTCGCAGGCTCGCCCTCGGCGCAGGTGCCGCGCTGGCGTGCTCCGCGCTTGCCATCGCAACTCTGCTCGCGCTCGACCGCGCCTTCCCACCGCCCCTGCCCGAAACGCTCCCCGTCTCGGCCGAGGTGCTGGACCGCGACGGCCAGCTCCTGCGCGCCTATGCGGCGCCGGACGGCTACTGGCGGCTCGCCACCCGGCTCGACCAGGTGGACCCGCCCTTCGTCGACATGCTGGTCGCCTATGAGGACAAGCGCTTCCGCGACCATGCCGGCGTCGACCCGCTGGCGCTCGCGCGCGCCGCGTTCCAGCTCGTCACCCACGGCCGCATCGTCTCCGGCGGCTCGACGCTGTCCATGCAGCTCGCCCGGCTGATCGAGCCGCGCGACGGCCGCTCCGTCGCGGCCAAGCTCAAGCAGGCGCTGCGTGCCCTGCAGATCGAGCGGCGGCTGTCGAAGGAGGAGATCCTCGAGCGCTACCTCACGCTCGCGCCCTATGGCGGCAATCTGGAAGGGGTGCGCGCCGCCTCGCTGGCCTGGTTCGGCAAGGAGCCGAAGCGGCTCGCCGTCTCGGAAGCGGCCCTGCTGGTGGCCCTGCCGCAACTGCCGGAAAGGCGGCGGCCCGACCGCAACCGGACCGCCGCGCGGGCCGCCCGCGACCGCGTGCTCCAGCGCATGGCGGCGGCCGGCCGGCTCGGCGAACGCGAGGCCGCGCGCGCCGCGCTGGAAGAGGTGCCGGGCGTCCGCCTCGCCCTGCCGGCGCTGGCCGCGCACACCGCCGACCTGGCGCTGAAGACGGCGCAGCCCGGCACCTCGCCCCGGCTCACCCTGAAAAGGAGCGTGCAGCAGGCGCTGGAGGCCGTTGCCCGAAATGCGGCGACACGGCTGGGGCCGAAACTGTCGGTCGCCATGGTGATGGCCGATTCGCGCACCGGCGATATTCTCGGCGAGGTCGGCTCGGCCTCCTATTTCGACGGCGGCCGCTCCGGCTGGATCGACATGACGCGGGTGCTGCGCTCGCCCGGCTCGACGCTGAAGCCCTTCATCTACGGGCTGGCCTTCGAGCAGGGCATGGTGGCGCAGGAAACGCTGATCGAGGACAGCCCTGCCGACTTCTCCGGCTACCGGCCGAAGAATTTCGACATGGGCTACCAGGGCGACGTCTCCATCCGCCAGGCGCTGCAACTGTCGCTCAACGTGCCGGCCATCCGCGTGCTCGACGC